>DATFRM010000025.1:0-13601 GCA_035263265.1 Actinomycetes bacterium | reverse complement strand
CGATCCCGCTGCGAAGCAGGACGCCAGCAAGGACGTCATCGTGGCGGCTTGGTGCGGCGAAGCGAACTGCAACAGCGAGAGCTTCTCCCGCGGCGTCCAGACCAACTTCGGTGGCAGCTGGCATGAGCTCGACATGACGGGTCTGCCCAACCGCTTCCCGAACGCGGTCTACATCGACAAGGTCGGCGCCGACAGCGCGACCGTCTACCTCGTGTTCAACGGCTACAACCGTCGGTTCATCGAGGGCCCGGGCGCGGCGCAGGACCACATCTGGAAGGGAGTCCTGACCAAGACCGGCGGAGTCACCTGGACGAACGAATCGGCGGGGACGCCGGATGTTCCCGCGACCGACGTCGTTCGCGTGGGCGACAAGCTCGTCGTCGGGACCGACTACGGCGTCATGGTCGGCACGCTGAACGCAGCCGGCAACGTCACCGGCTGGCAGCGGGTCGGGGCCACCGGCGGTGGCGCGGGCGCGCTGCCGCTGACCACGGTGTACGACGTCTCGGTTGGACCAGACGGCTACCTGTATGCGGCGACCCACGGTCGCGGCCTCTGGCGGACGCCGGTCGCCGGGTTGTAGCGTTCGCTGGTTCGCACGACGCCGAGGGGCCTGGACGGCTAGTCCGTCCGGGCCCCTCGGAACATCTACAGGACACTCCGCAGCGGCCAGTGCTCGGTCTGGGCGAGGTGCCTGGCGGGGTCCGGGTCGAGCGCCCGGCGTTTCGGCGAGTCGTAGTACGCCTGGTTCGCGATCTCGAAGTCGGAGCCGTCGTACTCGAGAACCCACACGAACAGGTTCTTGTCAGGCACCGTCCAGGCCGCCCGCACCATGAACCCGAACTCGCGCCGCAGCGGGTACACGTGCTCGTGCCATTCGGCGACCCAGGTGTCCATGGCGCCCGGCTTCACCGTGTAGATCCGTAGCTCGCTGTACATTGCAGCAGGTTAACGAGGTGCCCCGGAGCGCAAGGCCGGTGGTGTGGCAGGGTTGATGCCCGTGACCCGGCCATCAATCTTCGAGTTTGCCGGCGGCGATCCGGCGTTTCTCGCGCTGGCGACCGCACATCACGAACGCTGCCTGCAGGATCCGGTGCTGAACCACCCGTTCTCGCACCCCGGTCATCCAGATCACGTGGCCAGGCTGGCCAGCTACTGGGCCGAGGTGTTCGGCGGCCCTGCTATCTACACGCAGACCTCCGGCGGCCAGTCGGCGATGCTGGCAATTCACGCCGGCCAGGGCGCGGAGGCGGACCTTGGCGCACGGTTCGTCCGTTGCTTCGTGCAGGCCGCCGACGACGCCGGGCTGCCCGACGATCCGGAGTTCCGGGCGGCGCTTCGCTCCTACATGGAGTGGGCCGTGCAGAACATCCTGGACTACTCGCCGCCCGGCTCCGAGGTCCCGCCGAACCTGGCGGTGCCGCGCTGGTCATGGGACGGTCTGCAAGCCACGTCTTCGTAGTCCCGGAAGCCACCGCTGCCCGGCTGGCAGACCCCGGACACACCACGGCTGCCCCGGCGGGAGAGTCGCGCCGCCGGGACAGCCGCGGATCCGGCCGGCTCCCTCAGCCGGCTAGCGTGCGGCTAGCTTGCCGGGCGGAGGACGCCGACCAGGCCATGCGTTTCGTCGTCCGGGCCGGCGCTGAACCAGACTGAATTGGTCCCGCCGGTGTTAGCCGTGCCCGGCAGCAGGGCCCAAAGGCCGTCGATCGCGATGACGTTGTTGTCGCCGTCGCGCAGGAAGCCGAGGAACTCACCGCTGTCGGTGTACGCGCCGATCTTTCCGTCGCCGAAGTTCCCGATCAGCAGCGAACCGGCGTACTTGCCGAAGCTGGTCGGAGCGATGGCCAGACCCCACGGCGCGTTCAGGTTGCCGCGGCTCGCGATCCGCTGGACCGTCTGACCGAAATCGGTGTACTTGTCCACGAACCCGAGCGTGTGACCCGCTTCTTCCTCATCCGGTTCGTCGCTCTGCTTCGCGTACGCGACGTACACCGCGCCGCCCAGCACCGCCACGTTAAACGGTGCGTAGCCGGCCGGCAGATCCGGGTCGGTGAACGCGTCGCCGACGTCAACCGCATGCCAGCTGCCGTTGAAGACATCGATGCGCGCGTGCTTGAAGTTGGCTCCCAGCAAGACCGGCCCGTTCGCGGTCTGCAGCAAAGCGAGCCCGGTGTAGACGGCGTCCGGCGTGTGGGCGCCGACCAGTGCGGTTGTCGGGGCGGCTGCCGGGTTCCACCCGGTGACATCGCCGACCTGACTGTCGAAGATGAACCGTGCCGGTCCGCCGGCGGGCGGCGATCCAACGACGAAGCTGCTGCCGCCGTTGAAGACCTGACCCGTCGGGGCGCCGTTGGTGATGGTGACCGTTAGCGGCACCTTGGCGAACGGGGTCGTTACCCCGTTACCGCTATAGAGCGTCGCGGTACCGGAGCCGTTGTTGGCGACCCACACCGGACTGGTCGGCGACAGCGCCAGACCCCAGGCATTTTGTACCAGCGGATCTTGAATGGCGGCCACTCCGGGCAGGTCAGAGACGACATTGACCTGGTCGAACCGGCTGTCTTTAGGAGCCGCTTGAGCGGCTCCGATCGGTACAGCGAGCGCCGCCGCCAAGCCGACAGTGATGCCGGCCAGCACCAACCTGCGGCGCACAGAAACGGTCGGATCAGACATGGGTCTGCTCCTTACACGTTTGGTCGACTGACATTTAGGTAGTACGGATCTGGGTCCCGCCGGGTTCAGCCGGTCCTCGATAGGTTTGCTCGGGCTGCTGCGGCAGGTTCAGCTACGCGGTTGGGCGGTGGTGCCGGTGCGGTATCGGCGGTTCGGGCGGCTCGGCTGGTCGGTCAGCGATGTCGGCTACGGCATGTGGGGCATCGGCGGCGGAGACGGGGGCTGGACCGGCTCCGACGACACGGCCGGCAACGCCGCGCTCGAAGAGGCGGTCCGGCTCGGGTGCACGTTCTTCGACACCGCCTGGGCCTACGGCGACGGCCATAGCGAGAGGCTGCTCGGTGGCCTGCTCGAGCGCACTCCGGACCGCCGGCTCTACGTCGCCACCAAGGTCCCGCCGAAGAACCGGCAGTGGCCGTCCACTCGCGAGTCCAGGCTCGATGATGTATTCCCGGCCGACTACCTGCGCGAGTATGCCGAGCGCAGCCGCGAAAACCTCGGCGCGGACCGGATCGACCTACTGCAGTTCCACGTATGGGAGGACGCGTGGGCAGCGGATCCCCGCTGGCAGGACGCGGTTGTCGGATTGAAGGCGGACGGCCTGATCGAGGGCGTCGGTATCAGCATCAACCGCTGGGAGCCATGGAACGGCTTGCGGACCCTGGATACCGGGCTCATCGACGCCGTGCAGGTGATCTACAACATCTTCGACCAGGCGCCGGAAGACGAGCTGCTCCCGGCGTGCCAGGAGCGCGACATAGCGGTGATCGCGCGGGTGCCGTTCGACGAGGGCACCCTCACCGGAACCCTGACCCGCGAGTCGCAGTGGCCGGAGGGCGACTGGCGCAACACCTACTTCGTGCCGGCGAACCTCGAGGCGAGCGTGGGTCGGGCCGAAGCGTTGCGCGACATCATTCCGGCCGGCATGACGATGCCCGAGTTGGCATTGCGGTTCATCCTGCACCACCCGGCGGTGTCGACCGTGATTCCTGGCATGCGCAGGACGACGAACGTGCAGGCCAACCTTGCAGTCAGCGACGCGCCGCCACTCGACGCGGAGCTGCTCGCTGCGCTGCGCCACCATCGGTGGGATCGCACGCCGACTGCTTGGTCGCAGTGATCACCGGACGGTGGTCGTGACCGATGGCGCCGAATCCGAGGCCTGGCCGATCGCCGAGCTGATCGAGACGGCCCGGCTGCGGCTCGAACCGTTGCATGTCGAGCACGCTGCCGAGATGGCGACCGTCCTCGACGACGAGCGCTTGCACGAGTTCACCGGCGGTCGACCGGCGACCGCGGCGGAGTTGCGCTCTCGGTACGCCCGGCTGGCGGCCGGCCGATCACCCGACGGAACGCAGGGTTGGTTGAACTGGGTGGTTCGCGACCGCGGGAGCGGGGTCGCCCTCGGCACGGTCCAGGCGACGCTTTGGCGCAATGGCTCGTTGACGGCCGAGCTCGCCTGGGTGATCGCCGCTACGTACCAGGGACAGGGCTATGCGAAGGAGGCCGCCGCCGGGATGGTGGGTTGGCTCCTTGGGCACGGGGTGCTCGGCTTGGTCGCGCATGTCCACCCGGATCACGTCGCGTCTGGCCGGGTGGCCAGGGGCCTGGGACTGCGCCCGACCGAGGTCATCGAGGACGGCGAGGTCCGCTGGGTTCGGTGAGTATGATCGCGGACGCGATCGGTGGTTTGCACCGAGCACCGTGAGGCAGGATGCGAGGGAAGGTCTGACGTCTCGCCGATAACCTGCGCGAGGTGCGCCATGAACCGTGCTGTGCTCAACTCGATGACAGTGGCCGAGCAACGGCTCGTCGCCGAATCGTCGCGCGAGGCGATGGCCGCGCTCGACGAGGACGAGCTACTGGCCTTGCACACGCGTATTCGGCGCGCCCGGTCGAAATATGTGACCAAGTACCGCCGTACCGCGAGCGGCGCGGTCGAGAAGCACGGTGGCCGCGGGATCAGCTATCCGACCAATCAGCGGGACCGCGATAAGGCGGAGGTGTTCGAGGCGGCGCTGGCCTCGGTTAGCAGAAAGGTGGCTGTGCATGCGGCCCGTGCCGCTGCCGAGCTGAAGGCGTCCCGCCTGGCAGCTGCCCGATCAGGCGGCGGGTCGGGTCCGGAAACGACGGCCGCCGAATCGGCTCCCACGCAGACGCCGGCAGTGTCCCGCCCCCGTGGCGCGAAGAAGACGACCGGAGGCATCAAGAAGGACGCCTCGACTCGGGCACTTGGTGCCCGGCGGCAAGCCAAGCGAGATTCCCGCTGACCGGCGTAGTAGGGCCGGCCTCCGTTCTCCTGCTGGCCCGCGCGGCCGTCGACTGTTAGGCACGGTTGATGTCGAGCGCTCTGCTGATCGTCGGCGGACTCGCTGCTCTTACCATCGGAGCTGAGCTCCTGGTCCGTGGAGGCACTGGTCTGGCCGCCTGGCTGGGCATCCGCCCGATGATCATCGGCCTTACCGTCGTGTCGATCGGCACCAGCGTGCCGGAACTCGCCATCGGGATCGACGCGGCTGTCGGCGGCAACACCGGCCTCGCGGTCGGCAACATAGTCGGCACCAACCTGGTCAACATCCTGTTCATCCTGGGCCTGAGCGCGCTGCTCGTCCCGGTGGCCTTCCAGCGGAGAACGCTTAAGTTCGACCTGCCGGCCATGACTGCTGCCGCCCTGGTCCTTTACCTGCTTGCCCTTGACGGAACGCTGGGATGGGCAGATGGTCTTCTGCTCATCGCCGGAGGCGCGGCGTATACCTGGGCACTGCTGCGAGTCAGCCGTCGCGACCATGAGGAAATGACCGCGGACAAGACCGGTCCCGATGCCACCGGTCGTACGCAAGTTAGCCATCAGCCCCGACACGACACCGTCACGCTCCTCGTCGGGACGCTGGTGATCGTTCTGGGTGCGGAACTGCTCGTCAACGGTGCCGTCTCGAGCGCAGAGTCACTCGGGGTCAGTGAAGCCGTCATTGGCCTGACCGTTGTGGCGATCGGCACCTCGGCGCCCGAACTCGTCACCACGCTGCTGTCGACCGTGCGCGGAGACCGGGATATCGCGATCGGCAACCTCCTCGGCTCGAGCATCTACAACATCGCGGTCGTACTCGGACTCACAGTGATCGTCGCTCCGAACGGCGTGCCAGTCCCCGACGAGGTGCTTTCAGCAGACCTGGTACTGCTGGTGGTTGTCGCGTTCGCTTCGGCGACCGTCTTCCTGTCTGGCGCCCGGATCTCACGGGTAGAGGGGGCGATGTTCGTCGCCACCTACATCGGTTACCTAGCCTGGCTGCTGCTCACTCGGACCTGAGCGGGCCCTCAGATCTCGATAATGGCGCGGCCGAGAATCTGTCCCTCCTCCAGCGCAACGCGGGCCTCGTCGATATGCTCCAGGGAATACCGGTTGGTGACCAGCTTCCCAAGCGGGAACTTGTCCGTACGCGCCCATTCCAGGAAGAGCCGGAAATCGGCGTCGGGTTCGGTGGCGCCGAGGCTCCCACAATAGTGGCATTGGTACAGAAGAATTGCGTTCAGGTCGACCGAGACATCGGCGACAGGAATCCCCAGGAGCACCGCCATGCCACCTTGGTTGTCCGCCCTCGGCCCGCCTTGTTTGACTGCCTCCAGAATCTGCAGAGCGGTCGTCGGCACGCCGACTGCGTCCAGGGCATAGTCAACTCCGCCTGGGCTGATCGCCCGAATCGCAGCTACCGCGTCGGTGTTCGAGGCGCTGACACCGTAGGAGGCACCGAACTCCGTGGCGAACTGCAACTTACGATCAAGCAGGTCCACCGCGATAATGGGATTGGCGCCGGCAATAGCGGCGACACCAATCGCCGACAATCCGACACCTCCGGCGCCGAATACGGCTACCGACTGGCCAGCCTCGACCTTCGCCGTATGCAGCACCGCGCCGGCACCGGTCAACACGGCGCAGCCAATGAGGCAGGCGATATCAGTCGGGTCCGACGGTGACATAGGGACGATCTGGGAATAGCAAACACCGCTGGCCAGATTGCGGACCGTGACCTGGTCCGGACCAGGAATCCAGCCCTCATTGAGGGCCAGGTGCAAGGCAGCGTCATTGACTATGGGCCCGCGAGCCGTGTTGACCAGGATCAGCTTCGGCTTCATCCGCCGGAGCTCGCTCCGATCAGGCCAAGATCCTCGAGTGGCGGGTAACGCTCGCTCACCCGGACAGGCCGGAAGGATGGATCGGTTTCGAGCATGATGCTCCTTCACCGATGTCGGCGCTCGCCAGCAGAGTCAGCATATGTCTGGTCCGCACGACCCCTACCCAAACTAGGACGGACCCCTAGCCACCCGAGCTGGGGGATCATGGGTACTGTCGCCGAGTGAGCGATCGCCTGGACATCGAAGTCGACGGGGTCCGGTTGACGTGCCAAATCAGTGGGGTCGCGGCTGGGCAACCGATGGTGCTACTGCACGCGCTCGGTGAGCGCGGTGCGGATTGGGATGTGATCCGGTCCGAGTTCGATCCGCTTTACCGAGTGCTGACCGTCGATCTTCGGGGGCACGGCGACAGCGACTGGCCGGGCCAATACACATACGAGCTGATGCGGGACGACGTGCTCGGCATGCTCGATCAGTTGGAGATGGACAAGGTCACGATCGTCGGGCACTCGCTGGGCGGAGTAGTCGCGTATCTGATCGCCGAGGAACACCCCAATCGCGTCGAGCGGTTGATCGTGGAGGACGCGACACCGCCCTATCCCACGGACCGAGCCGTGCCGGATCGTCCGGACGGACCGCTACCGTTCGACTGGCCGGTCGTCCCCGCCATCCGCGGCCAGCTCAACCAGGCAACCGAGGTGTGGTGGGACCGGCTTCGTGAGATCACCGCACCCATGCTGCTGATCGGAGGTGGTCCGGACAGCCACATCTCATCCGAGAAGCTCGAGGAGGTCGCCCGCCGAGTGCCCCGGTGCACGGTCGTAACCATCCCGGCCGGGCACTACGTGCATGCGACCGCGCCGGCCGAATTCGCCGCGACCGTGCTCGAGTTCCTCCGCGAAAACTAGGCGACGCTGCCGGCCACAGGGACCGGTGAACCAACCCGTTACGATCGCGCTGTGACAGGTGCTGCGAGATCTGCCGAGGACTACTTCGCCGACCTGGTCGATCTTCTCGTCAGCGAGCCCGGAGTGACCCCGCCGGCACCCGCGGGCCGTGCAGCACAGACCTTCGGATCGTCTGCCCTCAAGGTCAACAACAAGATATTCGCGATGCTGTCCGGCGGCAGGCTGGTCGTGAAGCTCCCGGCCGATCGGGTACGGACCCTCATCTCCGCAGATCAAGGAACGACCTTCGACGCCGGCAAGGGCACGCCGATGAAGGAATGGCTGGCGGTAGATCCGGCCAATCATCGCGCGTGGGAGGCCCTGAGTCGCGAGGCGCTGGCGTTCGTCCGCGGCGCGGGCTGATCCCGACTCGCCGGGACCTGCTCGTTACCGCCGGCCGCGGGTTCGGGCCAGGACGAATGCGGTCGGGTGCGCACCGCCGCTCTCCAGCACCAACTCGCGCACGATGTGCAGGTTCGGCGTGCGCTGCACCGACTGCCGGAACACCGTCTTGTCCTCGGTGAGCAGGACCGCCCGGCCCTGCCTCGTCAGCACCCGGGTCAGCTCGCGGAGCACCCGCGGATACAGCTCGACGTTGTTGTCATGGCTGCCCACCCGCTTCCCGAACGGCAAGTTGGTCAAGACCCGATCGACCGATCCGGCCGGCAACGGCAGCTGCCCGGCGTCGGCCCGTAACACCGTCCCGGCGACTCCCCGTCGGGCTAGGTTGGCCGCCGCGTCGCGGACCGCGCGCTGGCTGATGTCGCAGCCGATCACGGCGGCCAGGTTGGCCGATCCGGCCGCCACCACCAGCAACGTCCCGGCCCCGCACATCGGATCGAGGACCACGTCACCAGCATGTAGTTTCGCCAGCCGGCACATGATGCCCGCGATGACCGGCGTGGTGGATGCCGACATTCTGGCCAGCTCGCCGAACCGGCGGGTCAGGAACAGCGGGCCTATCTCGGCGCGCAGCAGTCCGGCGCGAATATCGAGGTTGATATCCCAGTTGCCCGGTTCGTTCGCCCAGCCGTAGTGCCCGACCAGGGCATCCCGGAGCTGCCAACGGTCAGGGCCAATGGACCCCACCCGAAACCGCAGCGGCGGCTCGCTGGGAACCAGCGCGGAAAGCGCGCCGGAGTGTAGTGACTCGTCCAGCCGGTCAAGCACGGTCGCGAGCCAATCCCCCGACCCACCGGCCTGCCGAGCCCCGGACTCACCGGCTCGCCCGTCTTCCGATCCGCCGGCGGGAATGGCCACCGAGCAGCTCGAGTAGGTACGACCCCTGACCAGGTCCCGCAGCGGGCCCGCGTACCTGACCACCACGAAGTCCCGCCCCCGCTGCACAACCTGGGCCCGGTCCGCGGCAAGCTCACGTAGCTCCTGGGTCAGGTGGTCGACGCCGCCCGGCACCGTGTCGAGAACCAGCACGTCGGAGATCGCACGATCAAGATCGATCGCGGTCATGTGTGCCTGGCGTACCACATGGTCGCGTCCCCGTACCGGCGGGACCTGACCCCATCGAGCGAATCCGGCCAGTCCGGCTCGGGTGAGCGGGACGATCGCTCAACAGCGAGCAAACCGTCGCGGGCGAGCCAGCCATTGCGGCACAAGTCGGCCAGCACCGCGTCGACCTCAATCGGGTACGGGGGATCGAGGAAGATTACGTCGTACGGCTCGGCGGCCGGAGCCGTACGGGCCGTCGTCTCGGCCCGAGCCGTCAGCACCTCGGCACCTTGCAAGCCGAGCTGTCGCACATTGCGCCGGATGCCCTCGGCCACCCTTGGATCCGACTCGACGAACAGGCAATGGGCGGCACCTCGGGACAGCATCTCCAGGCCCACCGATCCCGATCCGGCATAGAAGTCGGCCACCCGGGCCCGGGCCAGCCCGACCAGGTCTTCGAGCGTGCCGAGCAGTCCTTCCTTGGCCCGGTCGGAGGTCGGCCTGCTGCGCATTGACCGTGGCACGTTGACCCGCCGCCCCCCGGCGGATCCGCCAATGATCCTCGGCATCTCCGAAGTGTGGCAGAGCCGGCATGATCCGGTGCGGCCACCGGCCGGGGGTAGGAAAGGCACCGCACTGGTGCCACGATGGCAGTCATGTTGTGTGGATCAAGGCCGGTTGGGCTGCTGCGGTGACGACCTGGCCCAGTCCCGCGCTGGACATCCTGCTGGTCGACGATGACCCGGCGGACGTGCTGATCATCCGGGAGGCACTCGAAAGCACGGCTGGGCACTCGGTCCACGTGGTGGACGACGGTCTCCAGGCGCTGGCGTATCTCCGGCAGGAAAGCCCGTTCGGTAGCGCCGCCCGGCCGGATCTGGTCTTCCTCGACCTCAACCTCCCCCTCAAGAGTGGGCAGGAGGTGCTGGCCGAGCTCAAGGCGGATCCGGATCTGCGGGTCATCCCCATCGTGATCGTAAGCAGCTCCGACGCGCCGCAGGACATCATTGCCAGCTACTCCACCTACGCCAATGGATACCTGGTCAAGCCAGGAACGTTCGACGCCTTCGCCACGCTCATCCGGCAGGCGGGCGACTTCTACCGGTCGACAGCCCGAGTCCCGCACCCGTCGATGGACCAGTCCGCGCCGCCTGCCGCGACCGGCTCAGCCGGTCCGGACGCTTTACCGGTTTGACCCGTTGCGGGCTTCCGGCGGTGCTTACCGTGCTTGGGGAGCGGTAAGTGCGGCGCCAACCTGGTTGGCCAGGGCGACCGCCACGCGCAGCTGCTCCGACGTTGGTCTGACCACCCGAGTCGACGCGGTCAGCAGGAACCGGCCGTGCACCACGCCGCCGCTCTGAACCGGCAGCACGATCTCCGAGTCGGTAGGGAGTCCATTGCGGTCCACGTTGAGGGTGTGGCCGTTGCGGGTCAGGCTCCCGTCATTGTTGATCGTCGGCACTCCGCTCTCTCGGTAACCGGCCGGATCGAAGCGGCAATCGTCGATCTGCAACACCTCGGTGATCTGCCGACCTACCTGCTCGATCAGCGCACTGGTGGACGGCTGCCCGGCGGCAACGGTCGCCGCGGTCCTGAGCACACCATCGAGATAGCCCTGCTCCCGGCTGGCCCGGGCCTGCTGGCGCCGTCCCCAAAGCGCGATCTCGGTCACCGCGAGGCCGACGAGCAGCAACAGCACCGCGGTCTCGACGTCCGCCTGGTCGGTGATCGTGAAGGTGTGAAAGGGCTCGGTGAGGAAGAAGTCGAACCAGACAAAGGCCGACACCGCCGCCACCACCGCGGCGGTCCGGATCCCGGTGGCGGCGGCGGCCACCACGATCAGTACCAGGCCAAGCGCCGCATTGGTGTTCGCCACGCTGTCCCGGAACAGCGCCAGCACCGCGCAGGCCACCAGCGGCGCCACAGCGGTCGCAGCGATGATCAGCGACCGATAGCGCTGTATGACGGACACTTCTCGCATACCACAATCGAACCGCGCTCGGCCGCCGATCGGACCGGCGCAGGCGTCAAGATGGCGTATGAATTGACCGGCCGGTTCGTACCTGCGCCCTCGCGCACCGAGGCGTGGCTTGGCATCCTGAGTGGAGGCTGTCATGACTGATCGGCGATCACGCGCCCTGCGTCCGGTTCGGCGAGCACTGCGCCGTCCGGTCCGTGGCGACGCACCAGCGCCCGAACAGTCGATGGATCCGAGACCCGTCATCGAGCCGCCATCGGTCGACGAAAGCGTCGTCGATATCGCGATCTATCGAGACGGCAAGCGGGTGGCCAGCCCGCCCACGGTCTCGGAGGCCTACCAGACACTGCGCTCCGAGCCGGACACGATGGCCTGGATCGGGTTGTACCGCCCGGACGAGACGCAGGTGCTGGCCGTGGCCGAGGTGTTCGGGCTGCACGAGCTGGTGGTCGAGGATGCGATCGTGGCGCACCAGCGGCCGAAGCTGGAGCGATACGGCGACACGTTGTTCGTAGTCCTGCGGGCGGCCCGCTACCTCGACGACGTGGAAGAGGTCGACTTCGGCGAGATCCACCTCTTCCTCGGACCCGACTTCGTGCTCACCGTCCGGCACAGTCAGTCGCCCGATCTGGCGGCGGTGCGTCGCCGCATGGAAGGCGACCCCGAGTTGCTTGCCCTGGGTCCGGAGGCGGTGCTGTACGCGGTGCTCGACTCCGTCGTGGACGGCTATGCGCCGGTGGTGGCCGGACTGCAGAACGACATCGACGAGATCGAGACCCAGGTGTTCGGCGGCGACCCGCAGGTGTCCCGGCGCATCTACGAGCTGACTCAGGAGGTGGTCGAGTTCCAGCGAGCCACCCGCCCGCTACTGGAGATGCTGGCGCGGTTGACCGCGGGATTCGAGACCTACGGCACCGACGAGGAACTGCGGCGTTACCTGCGCGATGTCGCCGACCACGCAACCCTGGTGGCGGAGCGGGTCGACGGTTTCCGGCAGGCCCTCGGCGACATCCTCACCGTGAATGCCACGCTGGTCGCGCAGGCCCAGAACGAGGAGATGAAGAACCTCACCGAGGCCAGCTACCAGCAGAACGAGGAGGTCAAGAAGGTCTCCGCGTGGGCGGCCATTCTGTTCGCGCCCACGCTGATCGGCACGATCTACGGGATGAACTTCTCGCACATGCCGGAGCGCAACTGGATGTTCGGCTACCCGTTCGCGCTGGTCCTGATGCTGCTGACGTGCGTGAGCCTGTACGCGATCTTCAAACGCCGCGGCTGGCTGTAGGTCGGATGGGGCTACTCGTCCCTATCCATGCCTACTACCTGAACCGGCGGAAGAACTCGCGGATGTCGGCGACCAGGAGGTCCGGCGACTCAATGGCGGCGAAGTGACCGCCGCGATCGAAGTCGGACCAGTGGGCGATGTTGTTGCCCTGCTCGCCGCACCGGCGAATCGCGATGTCCTCGGCGAAGGCCGCAACCCCGATCGGGGTCCGTGACGGCGGCCGGCCCCAGTCCGCCGGTGCGTGCACGTTCTCGTAGTAGAGCCTCGCCGCTGATCCGATGGTTCCGGTCAGCCAGTAGAGCATGACGTTTGTCAGGATCTCGTCGCGCTCGACTGCGTCCTCGAGCGGGCCATGCGTCCACTCGTTGAACTTGTCCACGATCCAGGCGAGCTGACCGACCGGGGAGTCGGTGAGGCTGTAGGAGATCGTCTGCGGCCGGGTCGCCTGCATCTGGAAGTAGCCGTTTCCCTCGGTCATGAACCGCTGCTTGCGGTCGAGCCGAGCTCGCTCTACCGCGGTGAACGCGGCCAGATCCGCCGCGTCGACCTCGCCCCACGGGATGAAGCCCACGGTCGCGGCATTGACGTGGATGCCGATGACGTGCTCCGGGTCGACGTGGCCGAGTTCGGGTGAGATCAGCGCGCCGAAGTCACCACCTTGCGCCCCGTATCGGGGGTAGCCGAGCCGGCTCATCAGCTCCGCCCAGGCTCGGGCGCTGCGGCCGGTCGTCCAGCCGCGCTCCCGGGTGGGACCGGACAAGCCAAAGCCGGGCAGCGCGGGGATCACCAGCTCGAATGCATCGGAACGGTTCCCACCGTGAGCCCCGGGATCGCTGAGCGGGCCGATGACCTTCAAGAACTCGGCAACCGACTCCGGCCAGCCATGGGTGAGCAGCAACGGCAGAGCGTCCGGCTCGGGCGAGCGAACATGCAGGAAGTGGATGTTCTGCCCGTCGATCGTGGTGATGAACTGCGCGATCGCGTTGAGCCGAGCCTCTTGCGCCCGCCAGTCGTAGCCGCTGCGCCAATAGCCGGCGAGTTCCTTGAGGTAGCCGAGCGGAACGCCATAGTCCCATCCCGCGCCAGGCAGCTCGTCGGGCCAGCGGGTGCGGTCCAGCCGCTCCCACAGGTCATCGAG
>DATFRM010000024.1:0-2801 GCA_035263265.1 Actinomycetes bacterium | reverse complement strand
ATCCAGGATGATCGCGCCGAACGAGCCGAACAGCGCGGTTGCGGCCAATACCGCGGTGGCGATCGCGATGCCCTTGGTGATCGCCTTGGTGGTGTTGCCGACCGCGTCGAGCTTGGTAAGGACTGTCGCAGCCTCGCCGTGGATGTCGCCGGACATCTCGGCGATACCCTGCGCGTTATCCGAAACCGGGCCGAACGTGTCCATCGACACGATCACACCGACGGTAGTGAGCAGGCCGGTGCCGGCCAGCGCCACCGCGAACAGGGACAGCAGGATCGAGCCGCCGCCGAGCAGGAACGCGGCGTAGACCGCGGCGGCTATCAGCAGCGCCGAATAGACCGCCGACTCGAGCCCGATCGCCACGCCGGACAGGATCACCGTGGCCGGACCGGTCAGCGAGGTCTTGGCGACGTCGCGTACCGGGCGCCGGTTGGTTTCGGTGAAGTAGCCGGTCAGCTGCTGGATGGCTGCTGCCAGCACAATGCCGATCAGCACCGCTACCACGGCCACCATCCGCGGGTCGCCGTCGAGCACCGCAATGCTTTCGCTGACGCCGCTGAACTGGTCGAAGCTGCTGGGCAGATAGGAGTAGGCGGCGATCGCCACGAGGATCGCCGAGACCACCGCGGAGATGAAGAAGCCGCGGTTGATCGCGGTCATCCCGGACCGGTCGCCAGCCCGCGGCGAGACCGCGAAGATGCCGATCACCGCAGTGATCACGCCGATGGCCGGCACGAGCAGCGGGAAGACCAGGCCCTCGGTGCCGAACGCTGCGCTGCCGAGGATGAGCGCGGCGACCAGGGTCACCGCGTACGACTCGAACAGGTCGGCGGCCATGCCGGCACAGTCTCCGACGTTGTCGCCGACGTTATCCGCGATCGTCGCGGCGTTCCGTGCGTCGTCCTCTGGGATGTTCTTCTCGACCTTGCCGACCAGGTCGGCCCCCACGTCGGCGGCCTTGGTGAAGATGCCGCCGCCCACCCTCATGAACATCGCCAGCATGGCGGCCCCGAAGCCGAAGCCCTCGAGGACCTTCGGTGCGTCCGCCTTGTAGATCAATACCACGGTGGCCGCACCGAACAGACCGAGACCGACGGTGAACATGCCGGCCACGCCGCCGGTACGGAACGCGATCCGAGTCGCCCGCTGGATGCCGTCGTCTTTGGCCGCGGCCGCCACCCGAACGTTGCCGCGCACCGCCAGCCACATGCCGACGTACCCAGTGATCGCCGAGAACAGCGCGCCGACGAGGAAGAACATCGAGCGACCGATCTTCTCGCTCGTGGTGTCGGCGGGCAGTAGGAACAACAGCGCGAACACGATGGCCGCGAACACGCCAAGGGTCTTGAATTGGCGGGCCAAGTAAGCAGCCGCGCCTTCCTGGACGGCGCCGGCGATGCGCTTCATATTGTCGGTGCCCTCGCCGGCCGCGAGCACCTCGCGGACCAGGTAGGCGGCAACACCGAGCGCGGCCACTGCGACTACTGCGACGACAACGATGAGCGCGAGGTTGCCGCCCGCCAGGGATACCTGCTCGCCACTTTGGGCGGCCAGGTGAAGCCGGGACATCCGTCCTCCTTGTGGATGGGCAATGCCCGCCCCGGCGGGAGGAGCAACCGGTCGGTCGCTGCCCCAGTAGGGACACAGGCTTTGACTCAGGACCGGATCGACGGGCACGGATGTCGAAATCGGCCCCCAAGGCACCCTCTATCCGGATCGGGTCGGAGTCTACGACAGCCCGGGTTGAGCGATCCAACCGAGGCATCGGCTGAAGGACTGATGGCCACCGGCTCACGCGGTCTGCTGGCCGCCGGCGTACGCGCTGTTGGAGGCGGCTCACGCACTCTGGTTAGGCCGGGTTGGACGCCGCCCAACTGCCCCGCTTACAAACTGTTTGACGCCGGCCAGCCCATTCGTACCTCGGCTCCGTCGGCCCCCTGGTGGACCTCCAAGTCCTCGACCAATCCACGGAGTACTGCCAGCCCCAGCATTACGTCGTCCCAGCCGTCGGGCTCGGGCTCGGCCAGCCCGGTCGGATCACCGAGGTTGTCGCGGACCGCGACCACGAACCGCTCCCCCTCGCCCCCCATCGTGACCGTGACCGGCGCGTTCAGCCCGCCCCGCCGGTGCAGTCCCACCGCGCGCGAGCATGCCTCACCCACGGCCAGTCTGATCTCGTCCAACAGCTGCTCGTCCACCCCAGCGCGGCGGGCGGCGGCAGCTGCAACCAGGCGCGCGGTCCGCACGTGAGCGGGCAACGCGCTGAAGCGAATCTCGACCGTGGCCATGCGGCGGTCAGTCGGTGGCGGCCACGGCCTCCTCGACCGTGTTGTGGATCGGGAAGACCTTGGTCAAGCCGGTGATCCGGAAGATCTTCAGGATCCGCTCCTGGGTACAAACCAGGTGGAGCGAGCCATCGTGAGCGCGTACCCGCTTGAGGCCACCCACGAGGACGCCGAGACCGGTCGAGTCGAGGAACTCCACAGCTTCCATGTCCACCACAAGGTGAAACTTGCCGGCGTTTACGAGATCGACGAGCTGCTCGCGCAGTTTGGGCGCGGTGTAGACGTCGATCTCACCGCCCACCCGGACGACGGTGCGGTCCCCAAGGGTGTACGTATCCAGCGTCAGGTCCACAAAGCCTCCAGAGGCGTGCAATGTGCGGGTCGGGCGTGACAGCGACCTCGCGCTTGGCATTCAATCACTACATGGCCCGCCGCGACGACGGCGGGCCGACGAGGCTCGTGTCCGAAGGAAGAGTAGACGTCAGTGACGCGTACTGTGGCGACCTCGTCCGGCGC
>DATFRM010000023.1:0-9636 GCA_035263265.1 Actinomycetes bacterium | reverse complement strand
GGCCGGCGACCGTACGCGAGAACCACAGTGGTAGCGCTCCGCCGTCGGTCATGACGTAGCCGATCCGCGTTCCCGGCCGCTCGGCCAGCACCGCGGTGGTGACCGCCGGCAGCGCGGAGTGCAGATCCGCGATCACCACCGGCATCCCACCGAGATCATCCGCGTCGGCTAGCGCATGGTAGTGCGGCGAATCCGGCTCGTCCGCGCCCAGCACGGTGGCCTGCAGCGGGGTGTACCTGGCCTTGACCAGATGCCCCGGCCCGTTCGGCGGATCCGGCGGCAGCCGGTCCGGAACGGCCACTACCAGCGCATATCCACCAGTGCCCAAGCCCAGTTCGAGCGCGGTCACGTTCAGCAGCACGGTGTCGCCCGGCCCCGGGGTACCGACCAGCGCCGGATACGCCAGCGCCCGGACTTCCGCGCCGCCATCGGCCAGCGAAACCGTCAGCTCAACGGCGCCCGGCCACGTCCGGCCAACGCCGAGCACCCGCCCCTTCCGCCACCGGACCACGGGCCGAAACGCTACCGCGCCGGCCTGGCCGAATGCGCTACCGTCGGCGGTGGCCAACCGTGCGGAAAGGGGGCGATCAACAGCAATGTCGGCACGCCGCACCGAGCGGTTGCTCAACCTGGTGATCTGCCTGTTGGCCAGCCGGCGGTACCTGTCGAAGGAGCAGATCCGGATCTCGGTCGAGCAGTACGCGAGCTGTCAGACCGAGGACGCGTTCGAGCGGATGTTCGAGCGCGACAAGGACGAACTGCGCGAGATGGGCATCCCGCTGGAGACCGGCAGCAACAGCGCCTGGTTCACCGACGAGGTCGGCTACCGGATCGACCGGGACCGATACGCGCTGCCGGAAGTCTCGTTCGATCCGGAGGAGATGGCGATCCTCGGCTTGGCCGCCCGGGTCTGGCAGACCGCGAGCCTGGCCGAGGCCGGGTCCGGTGCCCTGCTCAAGCTCAAGGCCAGCGGCGTAGACACCGACGAGTCGTCGCTGGTCGGCATCGAGCCGCGGATCCGAACCACCGAGCCGGCGTTCCTGCCGCTGCTGCACGCCAAGCAGGTCCGGCGCCCGGTCACCTTCCCGTATCGCAAGCCGGGGGAGCGGGAGCCGATGCTGCGGCACATCGAGCCGTGGGGGCTGCGGCAGCGACGCGGTCACTGGTACCTGGTCGGGCACGACCGAGACCGCGAGGCGGTGCGGGTGTTCCGGCTGGGCCGGATCAGTGGACCGGTCCGCGCGGACGGGCCGGACGGTTCAGTGGTGATACCGCCCGATGTCGATGTCGACTCGCTGGTCGACCGCTATACCCCGTCTGCGCCGCAGGGCGTGGCCAGGGTGCTCGTCCGACCGGACGGTGGGCAGGGGCTGCGCCGCCGCGCGCTCTCGGTTACTGCCGCCGAGGACGACTGGGACGAGGTCATGGTCATGTACTGGGACGAGGAGTCGTTCGCCGAGGAGCTGGCCCAGTACGGACCGGATGTGGTCGCGGTCGACCCGCCGGAGGTGCGCGACACGCTGATCTCCAGGCTGCGCCTGCTGGCCGAGGTGTCGTCATGACCGGCTCGGGAGGTCTGCGGATGACTGGCCGCGAGGCGCCCGCATGACCGGCTCGGCTACCCGGCTCACCAGGCTGCTCGCGCTGGTGCCGTACCTGCTGCGCCGGCCCGGAGTATCGATCGCCGAGGCTGCGAAGGACTTCGCGATCACCGATGAGCAGCTGGTAAGGGATCTCGAGCTGCTGTTCATGTGCGGCCTGCCCGGCGGTATGCCGGATGACCTGATCGACGCGCACTGGGAGGACGACCAGATCTACCTGGCGAACGCGGACACGATCGCCAGACCGCTGCGCCTCGGCGTGGACGAGGCGCTGGCGCTTATGGTCGGGTTGCGGATGCTCGTCGGGTTGCAGGGCCTGGCCGACCGGGACGCGATCAACCGGACCATCGCCAAGCTCGAGAGCGCCGCCGGAGAGGCGGCCGAGGCCGCCAAGAACGTCGAGGTCGAGATCAGTAGTCGGGGCCGGGGCGAGGTGCTGGCGACCTGCACGCAAGCACTAACCCAGGGCAACCGGCTGCACCTGCGCTACTACGTGCCGACCCGGGATGAAATCACCGAACGCGACGTGGATCCGATGCGCATCGTGCTGGACGGGGTGCCATACCTGGAGGGCTGGTGCCACCGGGCGGAGGATGTCCGGCTGTTCCGGCTGGACCGGATCCAGGAGGCGACCGTCCTGGATGAGCCGGCGAAGGTGCCCGACGAGGTACAGCCCCGGAATCTGGACGAGGGACTGTTCCAGCCGTCGGTCGACGACGCCCTGGTCACGCTCGAGCTGGATCCGGCCGCGTACTGGGTGGTCGAGTACTACCAGTGCGAGACGGTGGAGGAATTGCCCAACAGCGATCGGCTGCGGGTCGGCCTGCGGACCCCGGATACGCGCTGGGTCGCCCGGCTGGTGCTGCGCCTTGGCGGCGCGGCCCGGATCGTGGCACCCGTCGAGTTGGCCGACCGGGTCCGTGATCAGGCCCGGGCAGCACTCGCCCACTACAGCGCCTAGCGCGCATGAACCGCTGTCCACTGATCGATCATTGGCGCCCTGCAGGCTCAGTAAGGGCTGATTAGCGATCATGTAGCGCGGCCCCGCTCATCAGGCCGAGGCGGTATAGCCTCATCCGCGTGATCTGGATCGTGATCTACGTCACACTGGGCCTCGCCACGCTCAGCCTCATCGCGATCGCGGGCTGGCGGGTATTCGTCGCGGCCAGGAAGCTCGGCCTGACCGTGCAGCGCTCGCAGCAGCGGGTTGGCGAGGTGATGCCGCCACTTCAGGCCGCACTCGATGAGATGGCTGCCTACGACGCGCGGTACCAATCGAACGGCGGGAACTCGGGCGGACACGATGGTCCCGGCAGGTATGGCAGCAAGATCAGCCGGGCCGACCAGCTTGCCCGCTGGGACTCGATCCGCCCCGCACCGTGGACCACCGACGGCCGCCAGGCCAGTCGGCTCCGAACCACCCAGGACGGTGCCGAGCGGGATCCGAAGCGGCGGGCCGACCACGGCGCCGACCAGCGGGGTTAGCCTTGGCGTTGGGCGCGAGACGTACTATTCCCGCAGCGCCTGTCGATAGCGAAGAGGTCAACTCATGAGGTTGGGTACTCCAGAGCTCATTCTGATCGTCTTGGCGATCCTGCTGCTGTTCGGGGCCAAGCGGCTACCCGATCTGTCCCGCTCGCTCGGCCGATCCTTGCGGATCTTCAAGTCCGAGACCAAGGCGATGGTTGACGAGCAGCCACCGTCATCGTCATCC
The DNA here is from genome assembly GCA_035263265.1 of Actinomycetes bacterium. Taxonomy (GTDB): domain Bacteria; phylum Actinomycetota; class Actinomycetes; order JAKEEW01; family JAKEEW01; genus DATAFN01. The sequence goes on along the minus strand of DATFRM010000023.1, from coordinate 6,321 downwards.
GAGCCGGTGCAGCCCCGACAGATCACCTCCGCCTCGGGCGAGGTCACCGAGGTTCGCCCGGTGAACGAGTCCGAGCACACCGAGCGCTGATCGACCGCTAAGCGATCGAGCACCGATGGTGAGCGTCCTCCGGGCGCGCGCCGGCGCGCCGCAACGCCCGCGCGACCCCGAGGGGCGGATGCCGCTGGCGGAACACCTGCGCGAGCTGCGCGGCCGGCTCGGCAAATCGCTCATCGCGATCACCATCGCCGGCATCGCCGGAATCGTTTGGTACAACCCGATCATCGGCTTTCTCAAAGAGCCGGCTTGCAACCTAAAGGGCATCCAGGGGGTCGGCGAGGGCCCGTGCTCGGTCCTGAAGATCGAGGGCCTGCTCAACCCGCTGTCGCTGCAGCTCAAGGTCGGCTTGATGGTCGGGCTGCTGATCGCCAGTCCGATCTGGATGTATCAGCTGTGGGCGTTCGTCGCACCCGGCCTGCACCGCCGGGAGAAGCGGTGGACGCTGGCGTTCGTCGGCGTCGGCGTGCCTCTGTTCGCACTCGGCGCGGCCGCCGCCTACTACACGTTGCCGCGCGGCCTGCCGTTCCTGCTCGGGCTGACCCCGAGCGGCGTGTCCAACAGCGTCGACCTGGTTGACTACCTCGACATCGTGGTGCGGCTGATCCTGGTCTTCGCGCTCGCGTTCGAGCTACCGCTGCTGCTCGTGCTGCTCAACCTCGCCGGCATCGTCAGCGCCCGGCGGCTGTGGTCCTGGTGGCGGATCGCGTTCATGGTGATCTTCGTATTCACCGCGGTCGCCACTCCGACCGGTGATCCGATCACGATGCTGCTGCTGGCCCTACCCATGTGCGCGCTCTACCTGCTGGCGGCCGGGGTCGCGACGTTCGTGGACCGCCGACGCGGTTCCGACCAGGAGCTGTTCGCCGACGTGCCCGATGACGAGGCCAGCCCGCTCGAACCAGCGGTAGCGCCGGTCGAGCAGCCAGAGCCGATCGACGCCGATCGGCCACCGAGCGAGCCGGTGCCGCCTGACCCGCCCGGTCCCAGCGACCGCGGCTCGCCCGACGGGCCCAGCCCGCGCGACGATCCGGGCAACCGGGACGATGTGACCTAACCGGGGGGAGCTCAGGTGTCCGAGCCGATCGCGCTGCTCGTCAACCCGGCCGCGGGTAAGGGCCGGGCGTTGCGCGCCGCCCAGGAAGCCGGGCAGGTGCTCAGCGGTCATGGTCACGAGGTGCGCGTGCTCTCCGGTCCGGATCCGGCCGGCTCGCTCGAGCTCGCCCGCCAGATCGTGGCCGACGGCGAGACCCTGGTAGCGGTCGGCGGCGATGGGCTGGTCCATCTCGCGTTACAGGCGGTCGCCGGCACCGAGGCGCGATTCGGCATCGTGCCAGCCGGAACCGGCAACGACATCGCCCGCAGCGCCGGGCTGCCGCTGGACAACCTCGCCAGCGCTGCCAAGATCATCGCGGCCGGCCATATTCGGCCGGTCGACGCCGCGCACACCGTGGACGCCAACGGTGAGGTCCGGTGGTTCGGCACGATCCTGGCGGCCGGTTTCGACGCGAAGGTGACCGAGCGCGGCAACCGCACGGCCTGGCTGCCGCGGGCATTGCGCTACAACGTCGCGGTGTTCGCGGAGCTGCCGGTGTTCACGCCGATCCCGTACCGGCTGGAGACGGACGGCGAGCTCAGCGAGCTGCCCGCGATGCTGATCGCGGTCGGCAATACGCCGTACTACGGCAAGGGCATGATGATGTGCCCGGACGCACTGCTCGACGACGGCCTACTCGACCTGACCATCGTCCATCCGGTGTCCAGGTTCCAGCTGATACGGATCTTCCCGAAGGTGTACTCGGGCCGGCACGTGGCGCATCCGCGGGTGGAGACCCGGCGGGCCGCTCAAGTACGCCTCGACAGCCCAGGCGTGCTCGGATACGCCGACGGTGAGCCGCTCGGCGGCCTGCCGATGACCATCACCGCGGTGCCGGGCGCGGTACGGCTGCTGGCGCCGGAGCCGCTCCCGAGCGCCTAGTCGGTAGCGGACGATCGGTTGCCAGCGCCGGTTTCCGGCCGGCGCGCCGTAGCCTGGGCTCATGCCCACCCCCGCCGAGCGATACGCCCTGGCCAAGCAGCGGGGCGAGGAGAGGCGCACGGCGCTGGGCCAGTTCCGCGATCTCTACTCGTTCACACTGGACCCGTTCCAGGTGGCGGCCTGCCAGGCGCTCGAGGCCGGGCGTGGGGTGTTGGTGGCCGCGCCGACCGGCTCCGGAAAGACGGTGGTCGGCGAATTCGCCGTACACCTCGCGCTCGATCGCGGCCAGAAGTGCTTCTACACGACACCGATCAAAGCGCTGTCCAACCAGAAGTACACAGACCTGATCGAGCGCTACGGCACCGACCGGGTCGGCCTATTGACCGGGGACAACACGATCAACGGCGAGGCACCGGTGGTGGTCATGACCACCGAGGTGCTGCGCAACATGCTCTACGCCGGCTCACCGACGCTGCGCGGTCTCGGCTATGTGGTCATGGACGAGGTGCACTATCTGGCCGACCGGTTCCGCGGGGCGGTCTGGGAAGAGGTGATCATTCACCTGCCGGACTCGGTGACCCTGGTGTCGCTGTCCGCGACGGTCTCCAATGCGGAGGAGTTCGGCGACTGGCTGGTCACCGTTCGGGGCGACACCGAGGTGATCGTGTCCGAGGAGCGGCCGGTGCCGCTCTGGCAGCACCTGATGGTCGGCAAGCGGATGTACGACCTGTTCCTGGACGCGGGCGGCCGGGAGATGAACCCGCAGTTGCAGCGGGCCGTCCGATCGGAAGAGGTCAGGGCTACCCGGCTCGGCGGCTACCGCGGCGGGCTCGGCTCCCGGCGCGGCCGGCCGCCACGTCCGCCCCGGCATCTGGTGCCGAGCCGGGTCGAGGTGGTCGAGACGCTGGACGCGCAGGGTCTGCTACCGGCGATCACGTTCATCTTCAGCCGCGCCGGCTGTGAGGCGGCGGTACAGCAGTGCGTGTACGCCGGCCTGCGCATGCTCGGCCCGGAGGAGCGCGCCGAGGTGCGGGCGTACGTGACGGAACGGTGCGCGATGATCCCGGACGAGGATCTCGCGGTGCTCGGCTACTACGAGTGGCTGGACGCGCTCGAGCGCGGCGTCGCCGCTCACCATGCCGGGTTGCTGCCGACGTTCAAGGAGATAGTCGAGGAGCTGTTCGCCCGCGGCTTTGTCAAGGCGGTGTTCGCGACCGAGACGCTGGCTCTCGGCATCAACATGCCGGCCCGCAGCGTGGTTCTCGAGCGGCTGGTGAAGTGGAACGGCGAGACCCACGCGGACGTGACCGCGGGGGAGTACACCCAGCTCACCGGCCGTGCCGGCCGGCGCGGGATCGACGTCGAGGGCCACGCGGTGGTGCTCTGGCAGCCGGGTCTCGATCCGGCATCGCTGGCCGGCCTCGCCTCGACCCGTACCTACCCGCTGCGCTCTAGCTTCCGACCGTCGTACAACATGGCCGTCAACCTGGTCGGCGAGTTCGGTCGGGCCCGTGCCCGCGAGCTGCTGGAGACCTCGTTCGCGCAGTTCCAGGCCGACCGCGCGGTCGTCGGGCTGGCCAAGCAGCTACGCCGCAACGAGGAAGCGCTTGACGGGTACCGCGAGTCGATGAGCTGCCACCTCGGCGACTTCGAGGAGTACGCGGAACTGCGCCGCACGGTCAAGGAGCGGGAGACGATGCTGGCCCGGCAGGGTTCAGCCGCGCGCCGAGCGGCGGCGGCCGCCTCGCTGGAGCGGCTGCGGCCGGGCGACGTGATCCGGGTCCCGGCCGGGCGGCGCTCCGGCCTGGCGGTTGTGCTCGATCCCGGCCTGGCCGGCGGCACCGAGGATCCACGGCCGACCGTGCTGACCGCGGAACGGCAGGTCGTACGACTGTCGATCGTCGACTTCCCGACCGCGGTCAAGCCGCTGGACCGGATGCGCATCCCGCGCGCGTTCAACCCGAGATCGCCGCAGTCGCGGCGCGATCTGGCCTCGTCGCTACGCAATCGGATCGCCACGATCGGCGTCGACGGCGGACGGCCGAAGGGCCGCCGCGGTTCCGAGGCTGCGGACGATGCCGAGATCCTTCGGTTGCGGGCCGCGCTCCGGGCGCATCCGTGCCACGGCTGCGCGGACCGCGAAGACCACGCCCGCTGGGCCGAGCGTTATCTGCGGCTGCGCCGGGACACCGAAGCGCTGCACCGCCGGATCGAGAGCCGTACCAACACGATCGCGCAGACATTCGACCGGGTGTGCACCGTGCTCGACTCGCTCGGCTATCTGGCCGGCGACGCGGTTACCGCCGAAGGCTCCCGGCTGACCCGGCTCTACACCGAACTCGATCTGCTCGCCGCGGAGAGTCTGCGGCAGGGTCTGTGGGACGGGCTTGACCCGGCCGAGCTGGCCGCCTGCGTGTCCGCGCTGGTCTACGAGGCGAGGATGTCCGACGATGTCGGAGCGCCCCGGCTGCCTCCCGGCCAGGTGCGGGATCGGCTGGCCGCGATGGTGAAGCTGTGGGCGCAGCTGGACGATCTCGAGAAGGACCACCGGCTGGATTTCCAGCGCGAGCCCGACCTCGGCTTTGCCTGGGCCGCGTACCGGTGGGCGTCGAACACGCCGCTGGAGAAGGTGTTGTCCGAGTCCGACCTGCCGGCCGGGGACTTCGTTCGCTGGGTGCGCCAGCTGATCGACCTGCTCGGCCAGATCGTGGACGCGAGCGGCGATTCGACGGTCAGATCCACCGCAGAGCAGGCGGTGGCTCGGCTACGGCGCGGAGTGGTCGCTTACAGCTCGGTGGGCTGACTCTCGATCGGGTTGGCGCATCTCAGATATAGCTCTTCACAACTCGAACCCACAGGAGTAAGCCAATCAAGTGGGGTCGGGAGGAGAGGAACGGCGGGGTGGCGGTGTCATCCGACGACCGCCACCCCGCCGTACCGGTTGGAGCCGCTGGCCGGCTCGTAACGGGGGGTGTTTGGGGTCAGCTGCCTGAACCGGAGCTGCCGGAGCCAGGCCCGCTGTTGTCGTGCCCGCCGGACCCGTCGCCGGAACCACTGCGGTCGTCACTGCTGTGGTCGTCGCGACCACGGTCGTCTGCATGATCGTCGACCGGGTCAACTCCGTGATCGTCGACGCGGTCGTCCACGCCGTCCCGACCGCGGTCGTCGATCTCGCCCGCGTCGTCGTTGACCCCGTCATCGTCGGCCCGCTGCTCGATGTTCTCGTCGTCGGTGCGCAGCCGGAGCACCGCGCCGGTGGTTGCGTCGACCCGGACATCGAACTCGGTGCCGCCCTTGATGACGTCGACCTGCCACTGCGGGCCCTCGTCCTCCAGCTCCAGCTCGGTCTTCTGGACCGAGCCGCCGCCGACCGCGAGGATCGCGATCGCCTCGGCCTGCGCTCGGCTGATCTTGGTATTCGCATTGGCCGCGACCGGATTGTCGCTGCTGCGCCGGCTGTCCTGCGCGTCGGCGATGCCGACTCCGCCCAGAATCAGCCCGGCCAGCGCGCTACCTGCCATGACCGTCACTACTGCGGTCCGTCGCATGTCTGCTCTCCCTCGTCGTGATGACTAGTAACGAGATCGAGCGTGCTGCGGATGTGGATAGCGCCGCGCTTTCGGGCCGTTAACAGCCGGCTAAGGGGCACCGAGCTCGACGATCACCCGAGCACCGAGCGTCAGGCTGGCGCCGATGACGAGACTGCCGCCGGAGGCCTCAGCCGCCCGGCGCACGATGTCCAGCCCAAGCCCGGTCGAGCCGGCGCCGCTCGCGCCGCGGCGGGTGGGGTCGGTCGAACCGAACCCCGGCCCCTCGTCGGCCACTGCCAGAACGGCACCGCCGCCCGGTCCCGCCGAAGTCAACTCGACGCTGAACCCGGCGCCCTCTGGAGTGTGCGCGAACACATTGCCGAGCAGCGCGTCCACGCAGGCCGCGAGCTCGTCACCGCCGACCGCGACCTGGAGCGGCCCGGTCGCGATCGCGGTGACGCACTGCCGGCCCTGGTCCTCGGCCAGCACCGACCAGAACTCCACCCGCTCGGCCACCACCGCGGCCGCATCGCACTGCGCGGGACCCGGAGCGGCCGGTTGGCGGGCCTGCTCAATCGCCCGGGTCACGGTCCGTTCCAGCGCATCGACCGCGATGGTCACCCGCTCGGCCTCGGCCTGATCGCCCAGCGCCTCGGCCTCCAGCCGCAGCGCGGTCAGCGGGGTGCGCAGCTGATGGGACAGGTCGGCGACACGCTCTCGCTCGTGTGTGACCAGCCCGCGGATCCGGCCGCCGAG
>DATFRM010000022.1:0-5881 GCA_035263265.1 Actinomycetes bacterium | reverse complement strand
CGACGACTTCACGTTCATCGGCCCGGTGGCCAGCTTCGACAGCGCCGCCGGGTACGCCGCGATGGCCCGGCAGGCAGGCGCGGCCGTGCGCAGCTTCCGGGTTCGCCACCAGTTCACCGACGGCGACCTGGTGTGCTCCGTAGTGGACTGGGAGATGGACCCGCTGCCGGGGGTGCTGACCGCGGCCGAGATCCTGCGAGTCCGCGATGGGCAGATCGTTCACGGCGAACTCATCTACGACGCCGAGGAACTGCGCAAGACGATGTCAGCCGCCCAGTCCGGATAGTCCGGCCGGGCGGGCCGCGGACTCGACCCGGTGCCGCAGCGATTGTGCGGCCTGTCCGAATGCGGTGGTCATCGCCGCGGTGATCTCCTTCGCGTGAGCCGGGTCGGCTGGGATGAACTCGGCATCCCACTCGACCCGGCAGCCGGCCCCGTTCGGTCGCACCCGCAACGTGCCGCGGCTGTCGCGCACCGGAGCCGGGGTAGCCAGATGCTCGTACCGGTAGGACATCTCCCGGTCGGAGCGATCGCTGATCCGCTCCTTGATCTCGCCACCGTCCGCGGTCGTGCAGATCCGAACGTCCCCTTCCATGCGGGCGGACACCACTCCGGGCACCCAGCTGGCCGCGTCGGCGATGTCTCCGACCACGCGCCAAGCGGCGGGCGGATCCAGATCGAGATCGAACGCGTTGGTGATCTTTGCCATGACGGGATCCTTCCGGTCGATTGCGCTCCCTAGGAAGTAAGGAGCGCATTGACCGGCCGAACTCATCGCTCGCGCGGGCGACGCATCGGCTAGGACCTCAGGTCGTGTGCAACTCCGGTTCGAGGTCCTCGGCCGGCCGTGGCTGACTGGGCACTCGCATGCTGAAGCCGAGCAGCAGGAGGAACGCGCTGGCTTCGGCGATCACGAACGCCACCACGACCCGCGAGGTCGGCGATTGATCGGACAGCGCCAGCCATCCGGCGCTCACCACCACCGCCAGGCCCCACGCTGCTGTCGCTTCTCCGGACCGACCCAGCGCCAGCATGAGCAGCATCAGCACGAGGTTGCCCATGGCGATCGCGGTCCCGACCCCGATCGCGGCCAGTGCCCAGGTCGGCAGGGTGACATCCGCGCCGAACGCGAAGTGGAGCAGCGGCTGGAAGATGGTCGAGCCGACCAGCGCAGCCACCGCCGCGGCGGCGAGGACCCCGGCAATCGTCAGCATGCGCAGCCGGGCCAACTGCCGGACCCGCCGGTTGACGGCAAGCCGGGTGATACCGCCGGTCAGTTTCGGGGTCACCCCGAGCGCCACGATGTATGGGGCGCGCCAGACCGCGAGGGCGACGAACAGCGATGTCACCTGATGGGGAGCACCACCGCCGGCCGCGAGGATGATCGGAGCACTCGTCAGGACAATCTGTGAGATCAGCGATCCGCCCGCGGTCTGGGACACCAGGGCCAGCGGCTTTTCGGACAACGGCGCGGTAGCCGGCCCGCGCGCGAAGCGCAGGCTGCGCACCCATAGCAGGCCGATGATCGGACCGCTGGCCAGCGCCACGCCGAAGGCCTTCGAGCCGCCGCCGGCGACCACGACCACCACCGCCAGGGCCACCCGCACCGCGCACTCCCCGACCAGGGAGGCCGCCGTGGCGCCGTAGCGGTGCCGGCCGGCCAGCGCACCCCGGAGCAGGCCCATGAACACCGAGCCGATCGTGATCGCGGCCACCAGGACGGGAAAGAGGATGCCGGAATCGCCGAACAGGGTCTCCCGGAACACGTAGGCGACCAAGCCGGCCAGCGCCGCCAACCCCGCGGCCGTGATCGCGATCCTCGGCAGCGCTCGAGCCACCGTGCCCTCGTGGCCGTCATGGGCGAGCGTCCGGATGGTCCAGTGCTGCAGGGTGAACGTCAGAACGGCGGCCACCGCGCTCCAGTACGACCACAGGATCGAGACCGGCGCCGCACCCTCGGCACCCAGGGTGTGAGTGGTCAGGGCGAAGAACCCGTACGCCAGCACACCGGCAACCACGCTGCCCGCGGCCAGGACACCGGAGTCCCGTATCCGGCGCTTTAGCCGCAACTGGGCAGCGGGCGATGGTCTAGCATCAGATCCCGCCATCGACCCTCGACTTCCCGCTGGAACCGGAATGGACGCTATCAGCCCGACTCGGTCGGCTGGCCGGCATGCCAAGGATGAAATGGGCGGCACACTCCTCGACCGTTACGCGTTCACCTACTCCGTCGTGATCCCGGTGTTCAACAGCGTCAGAGTCGTCGGTGCGACCGTGGACCAGGTGGTCGAGGTGTTCGAGAAGGAGGGCCTGTCGTTCGAGCTGATCCTGGTCAACGACGGGAGCCACGACGGCAGCTGGGAGATCATCAAGAACAAGGCGCGCGGCGACTCCCGGCTGATCGCGCTGGACCTGCTGCACAACTATGGGCAGCATCACGCCAACCTCGCCGGCTTCCGCGAGGCGAGCGGCGACTACGTGATCACGATGGACGACGATCTGCAGAACCCGCCCGACCAGGTGCTGGAGCTCATCGACGAGGCGATGCGCGGGCGTGACGTGGTCTTCGGCCAGTTCGAGCACAAGCAGGCCCCCGGCTACCGCCGCCTCGGCAGCAAAGCCATCACCATGATCAACCGTCGGATCTTCGGGCAGCCGCCTGACTTGGCCGTCTCGAACTTCCGGATCCTGCGCCGGGATGTCGTCAACCGGATCTGCGCGTCACGCACCGCTCATCCGTACATCACCGGTCAGGCGCTGCTCTACTCGCGCAACCGGTCGCATGTGCCGGTCCGGCACGAGCCGCGTGCGGTCGGACGCAGCAACTACAACCTGGTGCGGATCGCCCGGCTCGTACTCACGATCTTATTCAGCTACTCGTCCTACCCGATGCGACTCGGGGCAATGATCGGTTTCGCCATCTCCGGACTCAGCTTCCTGCTCGGCGGGTTCTACCTCGCCCGCGGCATCTTCGGCTCGCCGCACGTCGAGGGCTGGACCACCTTGGTCGTCCTGCTGGCGATCTTCAATGGGTTCACGATCGCACTGCTATCGATGCTCGGTGAGTACGTGACCCGCACCCTGAACGCGGTCAGTGCGCAGGACACTTACCACGTCAGCCAGCGAGTCCCCGAGTGAGCCGGCACCTGATCATTGTCGGGGCGCAGCGCTGCGGAACCACCTACCTGCACGCCCTACTGGACGCGCACCCCGAGATCACGATGGCCCGCCCGGTTCGACCCGAGCCGAAGGTCTTCCTGTCGGCGGAGCTGACGGCGCGCGGCCGGGAGTGGTACGAGGCGACCTACTTCGCGCACGCCCGCGCCGAAACCGTGCTCGGTGAGAAGAGCACCAGCTACCTGGAGTACCCGTCGGCCGCCACCCGGGCCGCCTCGATGCTCGGCTCGGCGGAGATCATCGTCATGCTCCGGGATCCGGTGGCTCGGGCCGTGTCCAACTGGCAGTTCAGCAGCGAGAACGGCCTGGAGACGCGACCTCTGGACGAAGCGCTGGCGGTGAACTTGCGCGGCACCCAAGACTGGGATCCAGCGGTCACCTCGGTCTCCCCGTTCGCGTATCTCGAACGAGGCCGGTACGCGGACTACCTCGATCCCTGGTACGAACGGTTTCCCGGCACCGTGCACGTGCGCTTCTTCGAGGAGCTGACCAGGGACGCGGCCGAGCTCGCCAGCCTGTACAAGGATCTCGGCGTCGACGCGAGCTTCCGGCCGGACAACCTTGGCCGGCCGGTGAATACGAGCCGCGGCGCGGCGCCCGAGTTGGCACCCGACCTGGTCGCAGCGGTCCGGCGCTACGTCGCGGACGGCGACGCGAGGCTGTGCACGATACTGGGGCGAGAGCTGCCATGGCCCAGCCGTTGACCGCGTCGGACAACCCACTTCCGGAGTCCCGTTGATCATTGATAGTCACGGAGCACCGCAGGCCGCTCCGATTCCGTTCAATCGGCTCTCGGTAGAAGGCCGTGAAATGGAGTACATGGCCGAGGCGATCCGGAACGGCCGTACCGCGTCCTCGGGCCCATTCTCCGCTCGGGTCGCCGAGGTGTTGCAGGCCGAATCCGGTGCGCAGGAAGCGCTGTTGACCACCTCCTGCACGACCGCACTCGAGCTGGCGGCCATGCTGCTCGACCTCGAGCCGGGCGACACCGTCATCGTGCCGTCGTTCACATTTGTCACCACTGCGCTGGCGTTCGCCCGGGAGGGGGCCCGGATCCTGTTCTGCGACATCGAGCCGCGGACGCTGGGTCTCGATCCGGATCACCTGGCGACGCTGCTCGACGACAGCGTGCGCGCCGTCGTCCCGATCCACTACGCCGGGGTGGCGTGTGACCTGGACGGGATTCGCACCGCACTGGCCGATCGGCCGCGCGTATCGCTGATCGAGGACAACGCGCACGGACTGTTCGGGCGGTGGCGCGGACACCCGCTGGGCGCATTCGGCCGGTTCGCAACGCTGAGCTTCCATGAGACGAAGAACATCGTGTGCGGCGAAGGCGGTGCGCTGCTCATTCACGAGTCCCGCGACGTCGATAGGGCCCGGGTGCTGTTCGAAAAGGGGACCAACCGGCGCGCGTTCTTCCTCGGCCAGGTGGACAAGTACAGCTGGAAGGACAACGGCTCGTCGTTCGGCCTGTCCGACATGCTGGCAGCGCACCTATACGGGCAACTAGAGCAGCGCGAGCCGATCCAAGCGAAGCGGCGGGCCGTCTTCGAGCGCTACCACGAGCAATTGGCCCCGCACGCGGACGAGCTGGGATTCCGGCTTCCGTACATCCCCGACGGCGCCGAGCAGACCTACCACATGTTCTATGTGCTGGTGCCGGACCGGCCGACTCGGGACGCCGTGCTCAAGCACATGCAGGCCGACGGCGTGAAGTCGATGTTCCATTACGTTCCGCTGCATAGCTCGGAGGGCGGGCACCGGTTCGCGGCCCGACTGACCGACTGCCCGGTCACGGACGAGATGAGCGGCCGCCTGCTCCGGCTGCCCTTCTACAACAACCTCACCGCGAGCGAGAGTGAGCGGGTGACCGCGTCATTCCTGACCGCGCTATCAACTATCGTCGCGTGATGGCCACGCCACAGTTGGGTTCATCCTCACTGACGCAACCGAACTACTGGTGGTACCGCGCGCGGGCGGATCTGCTCGAGGCAGCACTGCAACCCTACCTGGGCGAGCCGGCCCTCACGCTGGACGTTGGGAGTGCCGACGGTCCGAGCGTCGCGTGGATGCAGGGCGGACGGCGGATAGCGCTGGACGTGAACCCGCAAGGACTGGCACCGGGCATGAGCGTCTGCGGCAGCGTGCTCGCGCTCCCCTTCGCCGATGAGTCGTTCGATGTGGTCAGCGCGTTCGACGTGGTGGAGCACTGCCAGCCGGAGAAGCAGGCGATGACCGAGCTCACCAGGGTGTTGGCGCCGGGCGGCCGGCTGTTGCTGTCCACCCCGGCCTACCAATGGGCGTGGACCGACCACGACGTCTGGGCCGGGCATTATCGCCGCTACACCAGGCAACGTCTGGTCTCCGCGGTGGAGGCGGCCGGCCTGGAAGTGCTCCGGTCGACCTATAGCTTTGCCACTGTCTTCCCGTTCTTCCTTGTCGAACGGGCGATGCGACGGCTGCGGCGGCGACAGCCCGACGTCCGTCCCCGACTTACGCCCACCCCGCCGGTGGTCGAGAAGGTCCTGATGGCCGGGGCCCGGGTAGACCGGCGCCTGCTGCGCAAGCACGATCTCCCGTTCGGATCATCGATCTTCGTTGCGGCGGTGAAGCGGGACCGTACCGGGGCGATCGCGGATACGCCAGACGTCTAAGACTCGCGTCAAGACTTCAGGAGCCGGATCAGGTACTCGCCGTAGCC
>DATFRM010000021.1:0-4869 GCA_035263265.1 Actinomycetes bacterium | reverse complement strand
GCTACACGGCATCCTCAACACGTTCGGGGTACGGCTGGTCGCGTTCCTCAACGACGTCAGTGTGTGGTGGCACCTGGTCGGCGTCGTCGTGATCGTCTTGGTGCTGGCGATCGTGCCCGACAACCACCAGTCGACCAACTTCGTGTTCACCGAATTCGTGAACAACACCGGCTGGTCGAGCTCGCTCTATGTCCTGCTTCTCGGTTTGCTGCTGGCCCAGTACACGTTCACCGGATACGACGCCTCGGCACACATGACCGAGGAGACCCACGACGCGGCGGTCAGCGGACCGCGCGGCATCGTGATGTCCATCCTGGTCTCCTTGGTAGCCGGCTTCGTCCTGCTGGTCGGGGTCACCTACGCGATCCAGGACTACCCCGCGGAGTCCGGCGCGGTCGTGCCGCCGGCGCAGATCTTCCTGACCGCGCTCGGCGAGAACGGGGCGACGTTCCTGCTCGTCATCGTGATCGTCGCGCAGCTGTTCTGCGGCATGTCGTCGGTAACCGCGAACTCCCGGATGATCTACGCATTCTCCCGGGACGGCGCGCTGCCCGCTTCGTCGTTCTGGCACCGCATCAACAAGCGCACTAGGACCCCCACGAACGCGATCTGGCTGGCCGCGGTCGGTGCGTTCATCCTGGGCGTGCCCTACCTGTGGAACGTCACCGCATACGCGGCCGTGACTTCGATCGCGGTGATCGGCCTCTACATCGCGTACGTCATCCCGACCTTCCTGCGGCGCCGGCAGGGCGACGCGTTCCAGCGCGGGCCGTGGCACCTCGGTCGGTGGAGTGCCCTCGTCGGCTGGACCGCGGTGATCTGGGTCGGCTTCATCTCGATCCTGTTCATGCTTCCGCAGCGCTACCCGGTCGACCGCAACACGTTCAACTACGCGCCGGTCGCGGTTCTGGTTGTCCTCGGCTTCGCGGGCATCTGGTGGCTGGTTTCCGCACGCAAGTGGTTCACCGGACCGCGGGTGCAGGGCAGCGCGGAGGAGCTGGCCGCGATCGAGCGGGAGCTGGAGTCGGTCTGATGACGGAAACCGCGAGCAGGCGGGAGGGCTATCTCAGCCTGGACGAGCTGGCCAAGCTGACATCAGCCGGCGAGATCGACACGGTCGTGATCGCGCTGACCGACATGCAGGGCCGGCTGTCGGGCAAGCGGTTGTCGGCGGAGTACTTCCTCGACGACGTAGTGCCCAACTCGGCCGAGGCCTGCAACTACCTGCTCGCGGTTGATGTGGAAATGAACACGGTCGGGGGCTACGCGATGTCGTCGTGGGAGCACGGCTACGGCGACTTCGTGCTCGCCCCCGACCTGTCGACGCTTAGGCGAGTGCCGTGGCAGGAGGGGACGGCATTGGCCCTGTGCGACGTGCAGTGGGAGGACGGCTCACCGGTCGTGGCCGCGCCGCGGCAGATCTTGCGGCGCCAACTGGACCGACTCGCCGAACGCGACATGGTGGCGATGGTCGGCACCGAGCTCGAGTTCATCGTGTACGAGGACTCGTTCGAGCGCGCGTTCGAGCTCGGCTACCACGACCTGCGGCCGGCCAACCAATACAACGTCGACTACTCCATCCTCGGATCGGCCAGGGTCGAGCCGCTGCTGCGCGCGATCAGGCTCGGTATGGCCGGGGCCGGCATGTACGTGGAGTCGGCCAAGGGGGAGTGCAATCCGGGCCAGCACGAGATCGCGTTCCGGTACACGGACGCTCTGACCACGTGCGACAACCATTCGATCTACAAGAACGGGGCCAAGGAGATCGCGGCCGCGGCCGGGATGAGCCTGACGTTCATGGCCAAGGTCAACCAGCGTGAGGGCAACTCCTGCCACGTGCACATCTCGTTCCGCGACACCGACGGCACACCGGTGCTGGCGGCCGAGAACGGGCACGGCCTGTCCACGCTGGGGGAGCACTTCGTAGCCGGTCAGCTGGCCGCGCTGCGCGATTTCACGCTGCTCTACGCACCGAACATCAACTCGTACAAGCGGTTCGTGCCGGGCAGCTTCGCGCCGACTGCGGTGCGCTGGGGGTGGGACAACCGGACCTGCGCGGTCCGAATGGTGGGCCATGGTCTGTCGCTGCGGCTGGAGAACCGGGTGCCCGGCGGCGACGTGAACCCGTATCTGGCGGTGGCCGGGCTGGTCGCCGGCGGACTGTACGGGATCGACAACGAGCTGCCGCTCGAGCCGCCGCTTACCGGCAACGCGTACACCACGGACTCGGCACAGGTTCCGCACACCATGCGGGATGCCGCGGAGCTGTGGGCCGGCAGCGAGCTGGCCCGGACCGTGTTTGGCGACGAGGTTGTCGAGCACTACGCGAACATGGCGAGAGTCGAGCTGGCCGCGTTCGACGCGGCGGTGACCGAGTGGGAGCTGGTGCGGGGGTTCGAACGGCTGTGACCGGGCTGACCGAGGTCCGCAATCCCGCGACCGAGCTCGTCGTCGCGACCGTTCAGCAGTGCACCGAGGTCGACACCGACGCGGCCATCGAGCGCAGCGTGGCGGCCGGAGTCGGTTGGCGCGAGGTTGCGCCCGGTGACCGGGCCCGGCTGCTGCGCCGGTTCGCGGCCGCGGTAGACGCCGATCGGGAACACCTGGCCGCGCTCGAGGTGCGCGGCGCCGGGCACACCATCACCGCGGCCCGCTGGGAGGCCGGCAACGCGCGCGACGTGCTCGACTACTTCGCCGGTGCGCCCGAGCGGTTGCTCGGCCGGCAGATCCCGGTGGCCGGTGGAGTGGACCTGACGTTTCAGGAGCCGCTCGGCGTGGTCGGAGTGATCGTGCCGTGGAACTTCCCCATGATGATCGCGACGTGGGGGATCGCGCCGGCACTGGCGGCCGGCAACACGGTCGTGGTCAAGCCGGCCGAACTGACTCCGCTGTCCGCGCTGCGGCTGGGCGAGCTGGCGCTGGAAGCCGGGCTGCCGCCCGATGTGCTGCAGGTGGTGCCAGGTAAGGGCAGCGTGGTCGGGAACCGGTTCGTCACCCACCCGGCGGTCCGGAAGATCGTGTTCACCGGGTCCACCGAGGTCGGGCGCCAGATCATGGCCGGCTGTGCAGCGCAGATCAAACGGCTGACGCTCGAGCTCGGTGGGAAGAGCGCCAACATCGTGTTCGCGGACGCGGATCTGGAGCGCGCCGCGGCGGCCGCGCCGTACGCGGTGTTCGACAACGCCGGCCAGGACTGCTGCGCCCGATCCCGGATCCTGGTCGAGCTGTCGGCGTACGAGCGGTTCATGGGGTTGCTGAAACCCGCGGTGATCGGGGTGCGGGTTGGCGATCCGGCCGATCCGGACACGGAGATGGGTCCGTTGATCTCGGCCGAGCACCGGGCCAAGGTGGCGTCCTATGTGCCGGACGGCGCACCGGTGGCGATCCGGGGGCAGGCTCCGTCCGGGGCCGGTTATTGGTACCCGCCGACCGTGCTGGCTCCGGTCGAGCGCACCGCGCCGGCCTTCGTGGAAGAGGTGTTCGGGCCGGTGGTGACGGTGGTGCCATTCGAGGACGAGGCAGACGCGATCCGGCTCGCCAACGACACCGTGTACGGGTTGTCCGGCTCGATCTGGACCGAGAACTTGGGCCGGGCGCTACGGGTGGCCCGGGCGGTCGAAACCGGCACGCTCTCGGTCAACTCGCACTCGTCGGTGCGCTACTGGACGCCGTTCGGCGGCGTGAAGCAGTCGGGCCTGGGCCGCGAGCTTGGTCCGGACGCGCTGGCCGCGTTCACCGATACGAAGAACGTGTTCATATCCACCACGGCTCGTGGGAGTGATGCGTGACTGGTCGGCTGGACGGCCGGGTGGCCGTCATCACCGGCGGTGGCAGCGGGATCGGCAAGGCGACGGCACTGCGGCTGGCCGACGAGGGTGCCAGCGTGGTCGTGGTCGACCTCGACGCCGGGGCCGCCGAGGCGGTCGCGAAGGAGATCGGCGGGCTGTCGGTCACCGCAGATGTCACGTCCGAGGACGCGGTGCGGTCGATGTACGCGATCGCGCACGACGCCTACGGCTCGATCGACATCGCGTTCAACAACGCCGGGATCTCGCCCCCGGACGACGACTCGATCCTGGACACCGAGCTCGCGACCTGGCAGCGGGTGCAGGAGGTCAACCTCACCTCGGTGTATCTGTGCTGCCGGCACGTGCTGCCGTACATGCAGCGCCAGGGCCGCGGCTCGATCATCAATACCGCGTCGTTCGTCGCAGTGCTCGGCGCCGCGACCTCGCAGATCTCCTACACCGCATCGAAGGGCGGGGTCCTGGCGTTGAGCCGCGAGCTCGGCGTGCAGTTCGCCCGGGAGGGGATCCGGGTCAACGCACTCTGCCCAGGGCCGGTCAACACCCCGCTGCTGCGCGAGCTGTTCGCCAAGGACCCGGAGCGGGCCGCGCGCCGGCTGGTGCACGTACCGATGGGCCGGTTCGCCGAGGCGGCCGAGATCGCTGCAGCGGTGGCATTCCTCGCCTCCGACGACGCGTCGTTCATCACCGCGTCGACATTCCTGGTCGACGGCGGGATCTCGGCGGCGTACGTGACGCCGCTATGAACCGCCGGCGTCCCTTGGTCGGGGTGACCTGCTACACAGAGGAGATCAGCTGGGCGGTCTGGCGGGTGCCCGGCACGTTCGTGCCCAGCGGGTACGTGGAGGCGATCGACGCGGCCGGTGGCTACCCGGTGCTGCTGCCGCCGCTGCCTTCGGTAGCCGAAGATCCGCCCGCCCTGTGTTCGTATCTGGATGCGCTCGTGCTGACCGGCGGCGCGGACGTGGACCCGGCGCGATACGACGGCCCGACGCCGGCGGATCCGGCGCAGCTGCGTCCGGATCGGGACCGCGCCGAGCTGGCGCTGGCTCGGTACGCGGTC
>DATFRM010000020.1:0-3702 GCA_035263265.1 Actinomycetes bacterium | reverse complement strand
CTCCAGCACGTCCTGCTGCGCGCCGATGTCGAGCGCGGTGGTCGGCTCGTCCAGCAGCACGATCGGCGCCGCCTGAGCCAACGCTCGAGCGATCAGCACGCGCTGCCGCTCGCCGCCGGAGAGCGTGGCCAGAGTCCGGTCGGCGAAGCGCAGCACGTCGAGCCGCTCCAGCGCGGCATGCGCGACCGAGCGGTCGGCGCTGCGGTCGCTGCCGAGTGGCCGTAGATGTGGCGTGCGCCCGAGCAGCACGTAGTCGGCCGCAGTCACACCGGACGGCACGACCGGTGCCTGCGGCACGTACGCGATCTGGCGGGCCCGATCCCGCCGGGTCAGCTCCGTGGTCGGTCGGCCGCCCAGCGCGACCGTGCCCGAGGCCGGACTCAGTAGTCCGGTCAACACCCGGCACAGCGTCGATTTGCCGGCGCCGTTGGGGCCGATCACCGCCAGCCACTCCCCGGGGGCGGCCGAGATCGATACCCCGTGCAGCAACCGGGCGGCGCCGACCGTGACGACCAGGTCCTGCACGGCCAACGACGGCGCCGGCGCGGTCACGACAGGCTCCGTCGGGACAGGTGCAGTACCAGCGCGAAGAACGGCGCCCCGAAGAACGCGGTGATCACCCCGATCGGCAGCTCGGCCGGGGCGAGCAGCGTCCGGGCCAGCAGATCGGCGAACACCAGGAACGTCGCTCCGAACAGCAGGGACAGCGGCAGCACCACCCGGTGCCCGGCCCCGGCGAGCAGCCGCACGGTGTGCGGGATAATCACGCCGACGAACCCGATCAGGCCGGAGACCGAAACCGCGGCCGCGGTGCCGAGCGAGGCCACCACCACGATGATCAACCGGGTCCGGCGCGGGTTCAGACCGAGCGCGGCGGCCTCGTCGTCGCCGAGCACCAGCACGTCGAGCACCCACCGGTTGGCGACCAGTACCACGACCGTAAGCACGGTGTAGGGCAACAACACCAGCACCTCGCCCCAGCCTGCGGTGGTCAGCCGACCGAGCACCCAGGAGTACACCTCTCGGATCGTCTCCTGGTAGCGCTGCTGGACGAAGATCTGCAGGGCGGTCATGAAGCTCGCCACCGCCACCCCGGCCAGGATCATGGTGGTGGCCGAGCCGCGCCGGCCGCCGGCGGTGCCGACGAGATAGGCAAGTGCGACCGAGACGAGCGCCCCGACGAACGCATAAATCGGGACGTACATCGGCGTGGAGGACACACCGGTGCCGCCGACCGCGATCGCGATGGTGGCGCCCAACCCGGCACCGGCCGCGACGCCCAACAGATACGGGTCGGCCAGGGGATTGCCGAACACACCCTGATAGGCCGCGCCGCAGATAGCGAGCGTCGCGCCCACCAGCATCGCGAGCACGACCCTGGGCAACCGCAGTTCGTAGATGATCGTGCGGTCGCTCGCGCTCAACCCGGAGTCTAGCCCGATCAGGTCCTTCACGACGCCGAGCGGATCCAACCGGACCGGACCGATCACTACCCCGGCCACCAGCGCGAGCACGATTCCGGCCACCCCGGCGAGCACCCAGCCGACACGCAACCGGGTCAGGCCGGGCAGCGCGACCGGCGGCACGAGCAGTCCCGACCCGCCGGTCGCACTGGTAGGCACTGTCATAGCTCGCGGTCCGTCCGGCTCACCCGGTCGGGACCGGCTCCGGGACCTGGGTCACGGCGCCCGCAACGACCCGGAGGAAGTCCACCACGCGTGGCCCCCAGCGCGATGCGATGTCGTCGTCGAGCTCGACGACCCGGCCGTCCTTGACCGCGGCCAACTCGGCGAACCCCCGCCGCTTGGCAATCGTCTCGGTCGACTGGCCACAACACTTCGTATCGGCCAGGAAGATCAGATCCGGATTCGCGTCGACGAGGAACTCGGCGGACAACTGGGGGTACGCCCCGCCTTGCTTGCCCGCCGAGTCCGCCACGTTCTGCAAGCCGACCAGGCCGTAGATCTGCCCGATGAACGTGTCCGAAGTGACCGTGAACAGGGTCTGGTCGAGCTCGTGGTAGTAGCTGAGCTTGTCGCCTCGTTTCGGCACGCTGCCGGCGATCTGCTGGATGTCCGCGCGCATCTTGGTGACCACCGCTTCGGCCTCGGCGGGATGCCCGGTCGCGGTGCCGAGCGCGGTGAGCTGGCGGTAGGTGTCGTCCAGCGTGTCAGCGGCCGGCAGTCGCAGTACCGGAACATCGAGTGCGGCCAGGCCCGCGACCACGTCCTGGATGTCGTCGGTCAACACGACCAGATCGGGCCGGTAGCCGGCAATCGCCTCGACATTCGGCTCAAAACCCGACAGATCGGTCCGTGGCGCTTCGGCCGGGTAGTTGGACAGCGAGTCCACCGCCTTGACCTGGGATCCGGCGCCGATCGCGAACAGCATCTCGGTCGGTGTGGGCGCCAGCGACACGATGGCCGTGGGCCGCTTGGATAGCGTGACCTGCTTGCCGGCGCCATCCGTGACGGTGACCGGGAAGGTCGGCGACGCTTGGGTGGTCGGCGCGGCCGCGGTCGGTTCGGCGTCCTCACCACAGCCGGCAAGCACCAGTACGGCCGCGACGAGAAGCCCGGATACCGCCCGGAGCTTGGGATGTAACGTACGCAACTCACTACCTCCATCAATCGAGCGGAGGCAGATGCAACGCTCGATGACGGAGGCTTCAGCGCTCACCGTCCGAGCCTCGCCCTTGCCTCGAGAGCTGGCTCGTCACCGGAACGCGCAGGCGACCTGGCTTCGGCCCGGATCGATCGGCAGACGCCATCGATCGGAGCCGTCACAGTTGCGGGACAGCACCGGAGTCACACCGGCTTCGCTGCTCGCCCGGACGACACGCACAGGCTAGCAGCGGCGCCGTTAGACGCGAACGAGCCTGCGCTCGCGGAGAAGGCTAGGCAGCGACGAACACGTCCGGCACGCGAACCGACGCGACCGCGTCGGGACCGGACGGCACCGACTCCGGGTGCCCAGGCGCCGGCTCGGCGAGAACGCGCTCGAGCATGGGCTCGAGCTCCTCGGCGGTGCTGATCTCGGCCAGCGCGAGCTGGTCGCTCACTTCCCGGAACACCTCGGACATCCGCACGCCGAGGGCGTCACAAATGCTCGCGAGCAGCTCGGACGAGGCTTCCTTCTGGCCACGCTCGACCTCGGACAGGTAGCCGAGCGAGACCCGAGCCGCAGCGGAGACCTCGCGCAGGGTGCGGGCCTGCCGCTGCCTCTGTCGGCGTAGGACGTCGCCGAGCAGCCTACGAAGCAAGATCACTGACGGGCACCCCCTTCTGTCGGATCTCCGGTGCGGTCGGTGTTCCTTGCCTCCACGGTACCCGCTTGTGGCGACAAGATGCCGGTGCGGGCCCAGGCGGCTCATTCCGGCCAGGTAGCGCGGCTGCCAGCCCGGCTGCCAGCCCGGTTTGCGTAGGCGGAGCGAGCCATGCCTAGGGGACCGAGCCGGTACGGGCCAGCGTACGTCGCAGCAGCCCGAGCGCCTCGGCCACGGCCGCTCGCCGGATCTCAGCCCGATCGCCCGCCAGCCGCGGCGCGACGACCTCACTTCCAGCCGGACCGGATACGGCCAGGAACACCGTGCCGACCGGCTTGCCGTCCTGCGGGTCCGGACCGGCCACGCCGGTGCTGGCCAAGCCGAACGTCGCCGCGAACCGGTCCCGCACGCCGGCGGCCATCGCGGTGGCAACCTGG
>DATFRM010000019.1:0-14580 GCA_035263265.1 Actinomycetes bacterium | reverse complement strand
GCTCCGCCTGATCCACCCGCAGCAGCCGAGCCAGCCGAGCCAGCACGGTGGCGCCCTTGTCGGGTTGCCGATCCAGCACGCTCCGATCGACGGAGACCACCAGGGTGCTGCGGTTGGCGACCAGCGGCCGGCCCTCGGAGTCCAGGATCAACCCCCGGGTCGCCGGCTCCACCACCTCCCTGACCAGGTTCTCCGTGGCCGCGCGGGCGTACCTGTCCCCGGAGCCGACCTGCAGCTGCCACAGCCGGCCGGCCAGGGTGACAACCAGCGAGAGAACCAGCACCTGGACGACGACAAGCCGCCGCCGGGTCCGCTCGCTCATTGCCACCACTCCTGGCGGCGGGCCAGCGGCTTGAGCCGGTGAGCCCGCCGAGCCGTGATCACGGCGCCGAACTCACTGTGCGACTCGGAGCGGAAGAAGCGCAGCACCGGGCGGGCGACCAGCGGCGCGAGCGCGGTGGTGTACAGCACCACCGACGGCAGCAGTCGGACGACCGCGGGCCCGGTCACCCGCGGGTCACCGACGAGCGCACCGATGGCGGCGAAACCGAGGAACACCCCGGTCGCGGTGACCGCGGTGGTCGCCATGATGCCCAGCGTGCTGTCGACGCTCACCCGCCGCCCGAGCATGCCGAGCAGGTAGCCGGCCAAGCACAGCACGAATGCGTACCGGCCGACGCCGTGGTCGGCTGGCGGCATCAGGTCGAGCACGAGCCCGGCACCGAAGCCGGCCACTGCGCCGGCCTGCGGCCCGCGGGCCAGCGCGATTCCGATCAACACCAGCAAGACCAGCTCGGCGGTACCGCCGGGCAGCGGCAACCGGGTCAGGATCGACACCTGGATGACCGCGGCTCCGATGATCAGTCCGATCGCGGCCAGGATCGCGACCGCGCCCATCCGGCCTTGCCGCTCGGTGACGGCGGAGACGCCCGTGGGGCCGCGGTTCATCGCAGCGTTCCGTCCCGGCGGGGCAGCACCGCATCTCGCGGATCCCGGCTTGGCGGCTCGACGACGATCCCGACCACATCCAAGCTGGTGAACCGCACGTACGGCACGACCTGGACCGTCCGGCTTGCGCCATCGGCGCCCCGCGCGACCGAGACCACCACACCGATCGGCACGCCCGGCACGTACGGACGCCCGGCGGTCGAGCCGAACGTCACGAGCCGGTCCCCCGGGTACAGCCGGGCCTGCGGGTTGAGCAGCTGGAGACTCAGCACGGCGCCGCCGGTGCCGGTGACCACGCCGATCTCCCCCGTGGCCTCCATCCGAATCCCGACCGAGACACTCGGGTCGACGGTCAGCAGCACGGTCGAGCTGTGCACCCCGGCGGCGAGCACCCGGCCGACCAGACCCTCGCTGTTGATCACGGTCAGCTCTGGCTTGAGCCCGTCGGCGCGGCCCGCGTCAACGGTGACGGTCCGGGCCAGTCCTTGCGCCGGTCCGATCCCGATCACCCGCGCCGACACGATCCGGTACCCGCCGGCGCCGGCGACTTGCAGCAGTTTGCTGAGCTCCTTGGCTTCGGCCTGGTTCACCGTGGTTGCGGACAGTTGCTGGCGAAGCGCGCTGTTCTCGCTGCGGAGCCGCTCCACCTCGGCGGACAGCGGCTGGCTGTTCCCGATCCGCTCGCGCACCTCGTCGACCGGGCTGACCAACGTGGTCGCACCTTGCTGCAAAGGTCCGAACACCGACGCGGCGACGTCTCGCATCGTCGCGATCGGCGGCGAGTTCGGGCTCCGAGCATCGAGCGTGATCAGCGCGAACGAGACGGCGAGCAGCACCGCGAGGACGCGACGCGCATGGCGATCGTCCGTGGGTAGCACGGCCGGCCCCCCGGAGGTTAGTAGCGGACGCCGCTGACGTGCACCCGCTGCAGGACGTCGAAGTCCTCGACACACTTGCCGGCGCCGAGAGCCACCGATTCCAGCGGGTTCTCGGCCACGATGACCGGCATCTCGGTCTCGTTCCTGATCCGGTCGTCCAACCCGGTCAGCAGCGCGCCGCCGCCGGTGAGCACGATGCCCCGGTCCATGAGATCGCCGGCCAACTCCGGCGGGCACCGGTCCAGCGTCGCCATGATCGCATCGAGGATGGCGGTGACCGGGTCTTCGAGCGCCTTGCGGATCTCGTCAGCGGTGATGATCACTGTCTTCGGGCGGCCGGACACCAGGTCACGGCCGCGAATCTCGGCCTGCGACTCGTCCGGCTGCGGGTACGCGGAGCCGAGCTGCAGCTTGAGCTGCTCAGCCGTGCGCTCGCCGAGCAGCAGCGAGTACTGCTTCTTGACCCAGGTCGTAATGGCGTTGTCCATCTCGTCACCGGCCACCCGGATCGACTCGGCCGTGACGATGCCGCCGAACGAGATGACCGCGACCTCGGTCGTGCCGCCGCCGACGTCCACGACCATGTTTCCGGTCGCCTCGGAGACCGGCAGATTGGCGCCGATCGCGGCCGCCATCGGCTCCTCGATAATGTGCACGGTGCGGGCGCCGGCCTGGCCGGCCGCCTCGATCACGGCTCGCCGCTCGACCCCGGTGATGCCGCTTGGCACGCAGACCACGACCCGGGGCCGGACCAGTTTCCGCCGCGTATGCACCTTCTGGATGAAGTAGCGCAGCATGCGCTGGGTGGTCTCGAAGTCGGCGATGACGCCGTCCTTCAGCGGCCGGACCGCAACGACATTGCCGGGAAGGCGGCCAAGCGCGTTCTTGGCCTCGGCGCCTACCGCGACGATGCCGCCGGAGTCGGTATTGATGGCTACCACGGACGGCTCGTTTAGGACGATCCCACGTCCCCGGACGTACACGAGCGTATTGGCGGTTCCTAGATCAACACCGATATCGCGGCCCAAGAAGGACAATGCCATGCCAGTACCGAGCCTCCCCGGACGTGGGGCAGATGGGGTGGCTTCATCGTATTGCCCGGGCCACTCGGGTTCTAACAACTGACGCGAGGCGAAACCATATTGCAGTTAACCGACGCTGACCGCCCGCCGGGTCAGGAGGCCGCAGCCCGGCGGGTCGTCGTGGTGGCTACCCGCCGGGCCTCGAGCTCGCACGGCCGCTGCGCGAGCGCGTCGTGGCGGCCGGCCAGTTCGACCGGCCTGTTCGGCCGGCCAGTTCGATCGGTCAGTTCGATCGGTCAGTTCAGCGGCTCATCCCAGCGCAGCAGGGGCCGCCAGCTGACGCCGCCGTCGGTCGTGCCCAGCAACGTGTGGACCAGCGCGCAGTTCTGCTTTCCGTTGGTGCACTGACCCCGCGTCGACAGTGCCCAACCAGCCAAGCCGGTGGCGAACCGCGCCTGGTACACGCCCTCGGGCAGCCCGGACGGTCGCAGGTCGGCACCGCCGTCGGCCACTGCGGGTCCGGTGGCCCGATACGCGTGGCCGCCCGCGGTGTCGATGACGAGCGCGCCGGTTGTGGTTGCCGCGACCGGAACCGCGACGCCGGCCGAGGTCAGTCCGCGGACTGCGGTCCGACCGGTCTCCTGCCAGCTACGCCCGCCATCGGCCGACCGCAGGAGTGCGACCTGTGTCTTGCCGCCGTTGACGACGGTGACCGGCAGCGCGCCACCGACCGGGACGGACACGGTCGCCGAGTCGACTGCATCGGCGAGATCCAACCTGGCCCGGGACCAGTGCCCGCCCAGGTCGTCGGAGCGGTACAGCCGATCTCCGACCACGCCACCGGCCAGCCAGCTGCGGCCGCCCGGCTCTACCGCGACTTGCCCACCGGCGGGAGCGCGCCGCGCCTGCCATGAGCGGCCCGCGTTCGTCGTGGTGAACACGGTTCCTTCGGAGAACGCCGAGCTCGTCACCCACCGGGCCATGATCATCCCATCCGAGCTGTCGCCGAATGCCACCTGCATCCGGCCGAACTCCACTGGGCTGGCTGTCGCCGTTTCCCGGATCCGCTTCGTGGTCCAGGTCCGGCCGCCGTCGGAGGTGCGAGCGACGGTGATCGCGCCGAGCTCGCCGGAGACCGCCGTTCCATGATTGCGATCCCGGAACTGCACCGCGCGTGACGATCCGGGTGCGAGGGGCAGCCTGACCTCCCGGAAGGACACGCCGCCGTCCTCGGTGACCAGCAGCCGGTCCGGGGTGAGCACCCAGCCGAAGCGGTCGGTGACCAACGCCGCGTCCAGCGGCGGAGCGCCGGTCATCGCCTGCGCCGCACCCAGCCCAGCCCGGCCGGTTTGACTGGATTGGCCGGCGTGGACGGTGCCGCAGCCAACCAGGGCCACGCCCGCCGCGAGTGCCAGCGTCACCGTCGATATCAGTCTTCTCATCGCAGCTCCTCCTTCCTCACACGCAGCCCTGGCCGATGTTGAGCTCGTCCGGACCCGGATAGATCGGTCCGTCCGAGCAGTCGCTGTCGACCCTGACAGTCACGCCGTTCCAGGTCTCGGGGTGATCGCCTTGGTACTGCTTGTGCCGCTGGTGATTGGTCCACGAGCTGGAACTTACGCAGGGCAGGACCCTGGTGTTCGGGGTGCCGGTCGACCAGGCCGCGCCGGTGATGAAGTCGGGCACCGGGCTTGCGCCGGTGAGCAGGTAAATTCCGGAGGCGCAGCTCGATCCATAGAACCCAGCCTTCTGCGCTGGCGGCAGGTGCATCTGCTGGACAAACCCGCCGACGAACGCGCGTACCGCGGCCACGCAGCTCGAGCTGCCGGTGTTCCACGGTTCGAAGTCGTAGATGACCGGGGTGTTCAGCGTGTCCAGGCCAAGCGCATTGAGCCGCTGGTAGATCTGCACGGCTTCGTCCTGACCCTGGCTGCGAGCGGTTGAGGTGTTCGAGCTGAATGTCGGCGCCGAGATGTTTGTACACGGGGGCTGGCGACCGACCCAGAGGAACATCGCCTCCCAGCCGTCGGTGTTCGCCGCGTAGCTGATCTCGGCCGCGTCCAGCAGGCTGCAACCGGATCCGTAGGCCACGCCACCTAGGTAGATGCCGAGGTTGTAGTACGGCGTGCCGGACCAGAACGCATGCGTCTGGGTGTTGTTGCTGAAAGTGCAGCCGTCGATTCCCTTGCGCTGGCTGATGCCGAACGCCGCCTGGGCCGGCGCTATCGCCGCGGTTTGCACCGCGGGGAGCATCCCCCCGATCAGAGCCAGCAGGGCGGCGAGCCGGAGCCCGGTTCGGAACCGGCGCGATTTCGCACGCATGGCGATCACCTCCGTCCCCGAGCGTGGACGGCGGACCTTTCCGGCTTCTTACCAGGATCTGGCCACGTACGGTGGCCGGGCTGTGATCGTCAGCTACCGGGGAAGAACAGGTCGATCTCGCGCTTGGCCGACTCGAGCGAATCAGAGGCGTGCACCAGGTTCAGCCGGTTGGAGTTGGCGAGATCACCGCGGATGGTGCCCGGAGCCGCGGTGCGGGCATCGGTAGCACCAACGATCGCCCGCACCACCTCGACGACCCGGTCGCCTTCCACGATCATGGCCACGATCGGCCCGGAGGTGATGAACTCGCGCAACTCCGGATACCACGCCTTGCCGAGGTGCTCGGCGTAGTGCAGATCGGCGAACTCCGGATCTAGCGTGCGAACAGCCAGTTCGATGATCCGCAGGCCCTTGCGCTCGAACCGGGAGATGACCTCGCCGACCAGCCCGCGGTCGACACCGTCCGGCTTGACGAAGACCAGAGTGCGCTCGGCCACGTGCGGATCCTCCAAAGGTGATGGACAGGCGACGGCTGCGGCGCAGCCTACCGGTCGACTAGCCGGGAACCGACCCGAATCGCGGCAGCCCAGAGCACTGCGAAGATCAGGCCGAGCACGAACATAAGCGGAATCGCGAAGCCGGTGGCGATCAGGACAACCTGCAGCAGCCACCCGGCCAGGTACGCCCACCGGTGCCGCAGCAGCCCGGACAGCGCGATCGCGGTCGAGGCCAGCACAACGCCGGTGATCACCACCGCGCGAGTGCGGTCTGGACTAAGCCGGACCGCGGCCAAGACGGCGAAGAAGACGACGAACGCCTCGGAGATGAGCACGCTCGCGGCGAGCCGGCGGACCGCCTTGGTCGGCACTGGCGCCGGTAGCAGCACGGCGCTCACCGTGACCCGCGCAGCATCCGGCGGGCCTCGCCGACGGTGACCACGGAGCCGGTCACCAGCACCCCGGCCCCGCCGAGATCCCCGGCCGCCTCTGCCAGCCGAATCCCTGCATCCAGCGCGTCGGCCAGTCGTGGTTCGACGCTGACCCGATGCCCGCCGAACACATCCTCGGCAAGCTCGGCCAGTGGCCCGGCGGGCAGGCTGCGGGCTGAGGAGTTCTGCGTCACAACCACCTCGTCGAGCACCGGTTCGAGTGCCTCGAGTACGCCACGCGCGTCCTTGTCCCCCATGATCGCGATGATCCCGACCAGCCGGGTAAAGCTGAACGACTCCTCGATCGCCGCGGCGGTGGCGGCCGCCCCGGCCGGGTTGTGCGCCGCATCCAGCAGCACCGTCGGACCGCGTCTGATCACCTCGAGGCGTCCCGGCGAGGTCACTGCCGCCAGTCCCGCAGTGACGAGGTCGATCCGCAACCGCTCCGTAGTCGCGCCGAAGAACGCCTCGACCGCGGCCAGCGCGCAGGCCGCGTTGCGGGCCTGGTGCTCGCCGTATAGCGGCAGGAACACGTCCTCGTAGCTGCCGGCCAGGCCCTGCAGCGAGAGCACCTGCCCACCCATCGCTACCTCGCGGTGCAGCACACCGAACTCGACCGCTTCCCGCGCGATCGTGGC
Organism: Actinomycetes bacterium; assembly: GCA_035263265.1. GTDB lineage: Bacteria > Actinomycetota > Actinomycetes > JAKEEW01 > JAKEEW01 > DATAFN01. Next base: position 7,844 of record DATFRM010000019.1, on the reverse strand, counting down.
CTCGGCCTCGGCAGCCGCCCGCAGCAGCACCTCGGCCGCCGGCACGTGCTGCTGGGCCAGCACGACAACCGAGCCCGGTTTGATGATCCCCGCCTTCTCGGCCGCGATCTCCTCGATCGTGTCGCCGAGGTACCTGACGTGGTCAAGATCGATCGGGGTGACGATCGCCACTTGCGCGTCGGCCGCGTTGGTCGCGTCCCAGCGCCCGCCGAGGCCAACCTCGACTACAGCCACGTCGACCGGAGCGTCGGCGAACGCCGCATACGCCAGCGCCGTCATCGCTTCGAAGTAGGAGACTGCGGTCTCGCTGCGCTCGTCCACCAGGCGCAAGTACGGCTCGACATCCTCGTACGTCGAGACGAATCGAGTCGGATCGATCGGTTTCCCGGCCAGCGCGATCCGTTCGGTCATCGATTCGACGTGCGGACTCGTGAACAGGCCGGTGCGCAGTCCGAATGCGCGCAGCAGCGACTCGACCGTCCGCGCGGTCGAGGTCTTGCCGTTCGTCCCGGCGACCTGGATGACCGGCACACTGCGCTGCGGCGAGCCGAGCAGGTCGAGCAGCAGTTCGACCCGCTCCAGGGTGGGATCGATCCGGGTCTCCGGCCACCGCGCGAGCAGCTCGATCTCGACCTCGCGCAGCCGGCTGGCCGCATCCGCCTCCTGGGTCACTGATTCGCCTCCATCGCGGACCCGGCCGCTAGCGCGCTGAGTTGGCGCTCCAGGCGGTCGAGGTCGGAACGGGCCGCGTCCAGCCGGACCTGGATCCTTGCCACCACATCCGGCGGCGCCTTGGCCAGGAAGTCCGGATTGGCCAGCTTGGCCGCGGCCGTCTTGGCCTCCTTCGCGGCCGCGGCCAGTTCCCTGGTGAGCCGCTTGCGCTCGGCGGTCGCGTCGATGACGCCGGCGAGGTCGAGGTCAACGGTGACTCCGGCCGCGGTGATGGTGGTGGTCGGAACCAAGCTGGCTGGATCCGCGGGAACGACCAGCTTGGTCAATGCCCGCAGATGTCTCTCGTGGCCGGCGAGCCGAGGATGCGCGGCAGGGCCGTAGCTGAACCGCGCCGGCACCCTCTGCCCGGGTTTCAGCCGCTGCTCGGCGCGGAATCGCCGCACCTCGGTGACCACCTGCCGCAGTGCCGCGATCTCCGCTTCCGCAGTCCGGTCGGTCCGCTCGGGATTCGGGACCGGCCAGTTCGCCACTACGAGCGACTCGGCCCTGGTCAACGTGGTCCACAGCTCCTCGGTCACGAACGGGATCAGTGGGTGCAGCAGCCGCAGTAGCTGGTCGAACAGGTGCCCGAGCACCAACCGGGTGCCGGTCGCGACCCCCGCGGGCCCGGTCAGCTGCTGCTTGGCCAGCTCCAGGTACCAGTCGCAGACCTCGTCCCAGGTGAAGTGGTAGAGGCACTCCGCCACCTTGCCGAACTGGAAGTCCTCGTAGTAACCGTCGACCTCGGCGATCACCGCGGTCAGTCGGGACAGGATCCAGCGATCCGCGGCGGACAGCTCGTCGGCTTCCCGCAGCGGCACGGCAGTCGTGGCGCCGTTCTGCAGGGCGAATCTGGTCGCGTTCCACAGCTTGGTGCAGAAGTTGCGCGAGTCCTGGCACCACTCCTCGCTGATCGGCACGTCGGAGCCGGGATTCGCGCCGCGCAGCATCGTGAGCCGGGTCGCGTCCGCGCCGAACCGGTCGATCCAGTCCAGCGGATCGACCACGTTCCCATACGACTTGGACATCTTCTTGCCGTGCTTGTCGCGCACCACGCCGTGCAGCGCGACGACCCGGAACGGCTCGGTGCCGTCCATGGCGTACAGCCCGAACATCATCATCCGGGCGACCCAGAAGAACAGGATGTCGTAGCCGGTGACCAGCACGCTGGTGGGATAGAAGCGACGCAGATCCGGGGTGTCGTCGGGCCAGCCGAGGGTGGAGAACGGCCAGAGGGCCGAGGAGAACCAGGTGTCAAGGACGTCCGGATCCTGCTGCCAGCCCTCTTGCTCGCTCGGCGGATCCTCGTCGGGTCCGACGCAGCGCACTGCACCGTCCGGCCCGTACCAGACCGGGATCCGGTGGCCCCACCACAGCTGACGGCTGATGCACCAGTCGTGCATGTTGTCGACCCACTCGAAGTAGCGCGGCTCCATCTCCTTCGGATGGATCCGCACTCGCCCGTCCCGAACCGCGTCACCGGCGGCCTTGGCCAGCGGGGCGACGTTGACGAACCACTGCGGCGACAGCCGCGGCTCCACCACCGTGCCGCAGCGCTGGCAGTGTCCGACCGCGTGTGGATACGGTCGCCGCTCGGCGACGATCCGGCCCTCCTCGCGCAATGCGGCGACCACCGCGGGCCTGGCCTCGAACCTGTCCAGACCTTGGAACGGACCGTGCACGGTGATCACACCGCGGTCGTCGAGGACGGTGACACTGGGCAGCTGGTGCCGGCGGCCGATCTCGAAGTCGTTCGGGTCGTGCGCGGGGGTGACCTTGACCGCACCGGTACCGAACGACGGGTCGACGTGCTCGTCGGCCACGATCGGAATGCGCCGGCCGGTCAGCGGCAGTTCCACCTCGGTGCCGATCAGGTGGCGATAGCGGTCATCGTCCGGATGGACGGCGACCGCGGTGTCACCGAGCATCGTCTCAGCCCGGGTGGTTGCCACGACAATCGCGTTCTCGCCCTCGCCATACCTGATCGAAATGAGCTCACCTTCGTCCTCGGAGTGCTCGACCTCGATGTCGGAGAGCGCGGTCTGGCACCGTGGGCACCAGTTGATGATCCGCTTGGCACGGTAGATGAGCTCGTCCTCGAAGAGCCGCTTGAAGATGGTCTGCACCGCACGGGACAGGCCGGCATCCATGGTGAAGCGCTCACGCTCCCAGTCGACCGAGTCACCGAGTCGGCGCATCTGGCCGAGGATCGCACCGCCGGAGGACGCCTTCCACTCCCACACGCGCTCGACGAACCGATCCCGGCCCAGGTCGTGTCGGGATTGGCCGTCGCGGGCAAGCTCGCGCTCGACCACGTTCTGGGTGGCGATTCCGGCGTGGTCCATCCCTGGCAGCCAGAGCGTCTGGTAACGCTGCATCCGCCGTCGCCGGATCAGCGCATCCTGGATGCTGTGATCCAGCGCGTGGCCGATATGCAGGGACCCGGTGACGTTCGGCGGTGGGATCACGATGGCGAACGGCGCGCGGTCGCGGCTCGGCTCCTCGGCGCGGCCCGTGCCGTAGTCCGGGCCGAAGTACCCGGCGGCCACCCAGCCCTCGTACCGCCGGCGCTCTACCTCCGCCGGGCGGTACTGCGGCGGGAGGTCAGCGGTGCGGACACTAGGCCTTGGGGCGGTATCGGTCACGCCGAAATCCTAATGAGCGAGCCGGCCATCTCATGAAGCGGCGATCGGGTGACCTGGGGAAGCGGTGAATTGTCGTTGACGTGTCTATCGGCCGGGCGACACCGTTGCACATGCGCTGCATGCTGCACCCGGATACGCCGACGTTTCTCGCGATAGCGGAACGCTGGCTCGCGCGGGATCCGGTGCTCAACAACGTGATCGCCACCAACGTGCTGATGCGCCTGCACGGCCCGCTGCGGGGCGAAGACCCGCCGCTGCTGATCACCGTGACGGCGCCGGCCGGCGAACTGGTTGGTGCGGCCATCCGGACTCCCCCGCGTTCGCTACTGCTAGCGGATGTGCCGGCCGAGGTCGCGCTCGCGATCGCGGATTTCATAGTCGGTTTGCGCGCGGCGGGGACTCCGGTCGCGAAGCTGCCGGGCGTGGTCGGCCCGGTGGCGGCCGCCGAGCCGTTCGCTGCCCACTGGTCGGCGCGGACCGGAATGATCGGCCGGGTCGAGATGCGCCAGCGGGCGTTCCGGCTGGACCGGGTACAGCCGCCGATCGGGGTTTCCGGGCAGTTCCGGCTGGCCACCACGGCCGACCTCGACCTCTGCTTCAGCTGGATGGTGGACTTCCAGAACGAGGCCCTGCCGGAGCAGCCGGCGATCGCGCGCGACCGGATCGCCAAGACCGTCGCAGATGGGCGGATGGGGTTGTGGACCGACGGTGGCCAGCCGGTCTCGATGGTCGGCCGGTCGGTGCCGGCGGCTGGGGTGATCCGGATCGGGCCGGTGTACACACCGCCGGATCTGCGCGGCCATGGCTACGCCAGTGCCTGTACCGCCGAGATGAGCCGCCATGCGCTGGAGTCGGGCGCCGTCGCATGCACGCTGACCACGGACCTCGCGAACCCGACCTCGAACGCGATCTACCAGCGCATCGGCTACTACCCGGTCGCCGACGCGGTCAGCGTCCTGTTCCACCCTCCTGGCACCTGATCAGACGCCGCGGTTGGATAGGCCCGGGTCTAGCTCTACGCAAACGCCGCCGCTGACTTCTGACGTGAATACCCGACCATGTCGGTGATCCGCGACTACGTCGGAAATCCCCGACGGATGCACTCGCGACTACGGCGTCGAGAAGTTGATCAGTGACGTACCAATGGGCAGCTTTGTGGCGACATATCCGGTCGCCTGGAGTGTTCTGATCAACTTCTCGACGCCATAGTCCGATTCAGCCCGCCCGGGCAGTAGCGATGGGTCGCAAAGGACTTAAGCGGACTTCTCCCGGCGCTCGCGTTTGCGCGCCTCGGCCGCCGTCTCGCGGGGCACCAGGGTCGGGTTGACGTTGTCGAGCACGACCTCGCGGGTGATCACGACCCGGGCCACGTCGCGGCGGCTGGGTACCTCGTACATCACCGACAGCAGTACCTCTTCCATGATCGCGCGTAGCCCACGCGCCCCGGTCTGGCGAAGGATCGCCTGGTCGGCCACCGCCTCGAGCGCGTCGTCGGTGAACTCGAGCTCCACGTGGTCCAGCTCGAACAGCCGGCAGTACTGCTTGACCAGCGCGTTCTTCGGCTCGGTCAGGATCCGTACCAGCGCTTCGCGGTCGAGACTGCGCACGCTCGTGATCACCGGAAGCCGGCCGACGAACTCCGGGATCATGCCGTACTTCAGCAGATCTTCCGGCATGACCTCGGTGAATACGTCGGTCGTCTCCAGATCCAGCTTGGAGTGCAGCGTGGCGGAGAATCCGATCCCCTTCTTGCCGATCCGCTGCTCGATGATCTTCTCCAGCCCGGCGAACGCGCCACCGACGATGAACAGCACGTTCGTGGTGTCGATCTGGATGAACTCCTGATGCGGATGCTTGCGCCCACCCTGCGGCGGAACCGATGCGGTGGTGCCCTCGAGGATCTTCAGCAGCGCTTGCTGGACGCCCTCACCGGACACGTCCCGGGTAATCGACGGGTTCTCGCTCTTTCGGGCGATCTTGTCGACCTCATCGATGTAGATGATCCCGGTTTCGGCCTTCTTGACGTCATAGTCGGCGGCCTGGATGAGCTTGAGCAGTATGTTCTCGACGTCCTCGCCGACGTAGCCGGCCTCGGTGAGCGCGGTGGCGTCCGCGATCGCGAACGGCACGTTGAGCATCCGGGCCAGCGTTTGCGCCAGGTGCGTCTTGCCGCAACCGGTTGGTCCGATGAGCAGGATGTTCGACTTGGTCAGCTCGACCTGGTCGGAGGAGCTGAGTCGGCCCGCCTCACCCGCCTGGACCCGCTTGTAGTGGTTGTACACAGCAACGGCCAGGGCCTTCTTGGCGGCGTCCTGGCCGATCACGTACTGGTCGAGGAAATCGCAGATCTCTATCGGTTTGGGCAGCTCGTCCCAGGTGACCTGCGTCGATTCGGAGAGTTCCTCCTCGATGATTTCGTTACAGAGGTCGATGCACTCGTCGCAGATGTACACGCCTGGTCCCGCAATGAGCTTCTTGACCTGTTTCTGGCTCTTTCCGCAGAACGAGCACTTGAGCAGGTCGCCGCCATCGCCGATGCGTGCCACGCGGTGCCTCTCCTTCTGCACGTACGGTTCCCTTGACGGTACTCCGTCGGACCCCGCCGGGCTCAGTGTTTGCTGGCGTGAGTGCGCAAATTCGGTCGGCTACGCGGTCGACGCGCTGGCCATCGCGAGTGACGCCTTCCGTGAACTGATCACCTGATCCACCAGACCGTACTCCAAAGCCTGCTCGGGAGTGAAGATCTTGTCGCGCTCGATGTCTTCGCGGACCTGATCCTCAGTGCGGGTCGAGTGCTCAGCCAGCGTGCGCTCCAACCAGGCCCGCATCCGAAGAATCTCGTTTGCCTGGATCTCAACGTCGCTGGCCTGGCCGTACCCGCCGTCGACCATCGCCGGCTGATGGATGATGATGCGCGAGTTGGGTAGCGCGAGGCGCTTGCCCGCCGTCCCGGCGGCGAGGATGACCGCAGCCGCGGAGGCCGCCTGGCCCATGCAAATGGTCTGAATGTCCGGCTTCACGAACCGCATGGTGTCGTAAATCGCGGTCAATGCGGTGAACGACCCGCCGGGCGAGTTGATGTAGATGGAGATCTCGCGGTCCGGGTCCATCGACTCCAGCGTGAGCAGTTGCGCCATGACGTCGTTGGCCGAGGCGTCGTCGATCTGCACGCCGAGGAAGATGATCCGCTCCTCGAAGAGCTTCGTGTATGGGTTGTGCCGACGCCAGCCCTGGCTCGTCCGCTCCTCGAACTCCGGAATCACATACCGGCTGGACGGCGTGTATAGATCGCTCATGGTCTGTCTCCATTGCCCCGGTCCACTCATGCGGCCGTGCCGCCGCTGCCGTCGACCTCTCGTGCGGTGCGGACCACGTGGTCCACGAACCCATAATCCTTAGCCTCCTCGGCCGTGAACCAGCGGTCCCGGTCCGAGTCGCGCTCGATCGATTCCACGGTCTGGCCGGTGTGACCGGCGATCAGCTCGGCCATCTTGCGCTTCGTGTAGAGCATCTGCTCGGCCTGAATCTTGATGTCGGATGCGGTCCCGCCGAGGCCACCGGCTGGCTGATGCATCATGATCCGCGCGTGCGGGAGTGCGTATCGCTTGCCGGACGATCCGGCGCAGAGCAGGAACTGCCCCATGGACGCGGCCAGCCCCATCGCCACCGTGGCGATGTCGTTCTTGACGTACTGCATCGTGTCGTAGATCGCCATCCCGGCCGAGACCGAGCCGCCGGGCGAGTTGATGTACAGGTAGATGTCCCGATCGGGGTCCTCGGCGGCCAGCAGCAGCATCTGCGCGCAGATCGCGTTGGCCATCTCGTCGCGCACCTCGGTGCCCAGGAAGATGATCCGTTCCTTGAGCAACCGCTCGTACACCCTGTCGTCCAGCCCGTAGGCCGCGGACTCACCGCCCCGTGCGGTCGGCACGATAAGGCCCGGCCGCTCGATCTGCATACTCACCGACGTCACCTGCTCTGAATTGGGTCAGTCACCCATGTTGTCTAGTTCGGGATCACAGTTCACCGGCCGACCCGAAGACCGACCCGCGTAGCGACCCTAACGCGCAGTCCCGCCGACGCCATCCCCGTTGTCGCGGTGTTCGCTCTCGGCGCAGGCGCGGACTCTCGGCGCAGAACTAGGGCCGCGGCCGCGCCGCTGTACCCCGATCGCAAGGCCGTCGCCGGGTGTCCTACTACGTGGCCGGCGCCTCGGCGGCGCGCGGTTCGGTAGCCGGCGCCGCGGCGTCGTCCTGCTCCGCGGCCAGCGCCTCGTTGAGCGCCTTGAGGTCCAGCTCACGGCCGGACTCGTCGACGATCTTGACGTGGTCGACCACGTGCGCGAGTGCCTTGCTCCGCCGCACCTCCCCGACCAGCGACGCCTGCTGGCCGGACTGCACGATCTGGGAGGCGAAGTCGTTCGGGTTCATCCCGTACCGCATCGCGCTGCTGACAATGTGCTCACTGAGCTCGGACTCGGATACGCCG
>DATFRM010000018.1:0-2500 GCA_035263265.1 Actinomycetes bacterium | reverse complement strand
CGATCGGCTCTACGACGGGACCGTCTTTCACCGGGTCATCAAGGGTTTCATGATCCAGGGCGGTGACCCGCTGGGCACCGGCACCGGCGGCCCCGGATACAACTTTGCCGACGAGCCGCACCCCGAGTTGAGGTTTGACCGCCCGTACCTGCTCGCGATGGCGAACGCCGGACCGAACACCAACGGCTGCCAGTTCTTCGTCACGGTCGCCCCCACGACCTGGCTGAACTACAAGCACTCCATCTTCGGCGAGGTCAAGGAGACCAAGAGTCGTGAGGTGGTGGACCGGATCGCGAACGTGCCCACCGGTGCAATGGACCGGCCGACCGAGGATGTAGTGATCCGCAGCATCGAGGTGGAGCGCCGGGAGGCCTAGTTTGGAGCCCCGAGCTTCGATGGCAGATCCCGCCGACAGCGGATCAACGGACCAGCCCGCCAGGGTTCCTGGGCCGCGGCCGGTGGAGCCTGAGCCGCGGTCAGCCGAGCCCGATCCTCGGCACGCGGCCGACCCTGATTCGGAAGCGGCCGACGGGTCGGATCCCGGTGGAGCCGACGCCACCGATCCGATTGCCGTCGAGCCAATCGCCACGGAGCCAGCACTAGCCAAAGCCGAGCCCATCCCGGCGAAGCTCGAGTCAGGCCCGTCGACCGAGCCAGAGGCTCCGGCTGCGCCGCCGACCTGTTACCGGCACCCGGGCCGGGAAACGCACATTCGCTGCACCCGCTGCCAGCGGTCGATCTGCCCCGACTGCATGATCAGCGCTGCGGTCGGTTTCCAGTGCCCGAACTGCGTCCGCGAGGGCTCCAAGGATGTCCGAGCGCCGCGCACCAGGCTCGGCGGCAAGGTCCAGACCAACTCCGAGATCGTCACCCGGGTTCTGATCGCGATCAACGTCGGCGTATTCATCCTTGCGTGGCTCGGCGGCCCGGCCTTGCAAGAGCGGCTGATGCTGATCGGCCGGGGCTTCTCCGCCAACGCGGGCGGCCTTGTCGGGGTAGCCAACGGAGAGTGGTACCGCCTGCTCACGGCGATGTTCCTGCACGTTGGCTTGCTGCACCTGGCCCTAAACATGGCCGCATTGTGGATCTTCGGTACTCAGCTCGAGCGGCAACTTGGCCGGACTCGCTACCTCTCGCTGTATCTGCTCTCCGGTCTGTCCGGCTCGGCCGTGTCATATGCGTTCAACCAGCCCAATCAACCCTCGCTTGGCGCGTCCGGCGCGGTGTTCGGCCTGGTCGGAGCGGCTCTGGTGATCGGCCGGAAGCTGCGGTACGACGTCAGTGTGCTGGCCGTCTTCCTGGTGCTGAACCTGGTGATCGGGTTCAGCGTCAGCGGCATCGACTGGCGCGCACATCTGGGCGGGCTGGCCGCCGGAATGACCATGGGCGCGGCGTACGCTTACGCGCCGCCAAAGCAGCGGACCGCTGTCCACGTAGCGACGGCTGTGGGGTTGGCGGTGGCGATAGTCGCGATCGTCGCGTGGCGGACCGCCGCGCTGACCTGATACCGGCGATTCCGCACGAGCTCCACGAGCTGATCCGTAACCGTATGTGAGCTATCTCACACAGGGTGTCCACGACTGTGGATGGCCCTGTGGATTCCGGCTCGCTCGGAGCGGAGCCGGCTACCGCCAGCGAGTCGAGAGGATGAACCCGACCCCGATAAAGCCAAAGCCGACCGCCAGGTTCCAGTCGTTGAAGGACTCGATCGGCAGCGAACCGCCACTGACGTAGTACGTCACGATCCAGGCGAGGCCGAACAGCATGAGGCCGATCATGGTCGGGGCCAGCCAGCGCGGGCTGGGAAGATCGGCCGCCGACTTGGACTGTTGCGGGGTGTATGCCGCCCTGCGACGGATAGGCGATTTCGGCACTGGATGCTCCATGGGAGTACGGGAGTGGATCCCGCGCTGCTGAGTTACGTCGGTTAGCGTAGTCGCAGTTCCTCGGTGCGACGCGAGATGGAGGCCCGGAGTGCTCGATGAGCCGCGCCGAGACAGTAGCAATGACGCCTCAGCCGCGGACGATGGCCCCACGGCCCACACGCGCCGTCCAGTCACTACCGCGTGGCGCGTGGCGGCCGGGCTCACGGCGGTGGCGGCCGGATCGCTATTCGCGATCAGTGGGCGGGTCGCCGACGGTACCGACCTGCGGCCCGGGCGGTCGGTCGGGCTTGCCGACCTGGTCACCGCGACCGAGCGGGACAATGCGGTCGCGCAACGGGAGCTGTCCCAGCTGCGCGCCGAGGTGGCAGCGCTGACCGCCTCCCAGCCCGGCGGCGGCATGGTTGCCGCGCTCCGAACTGCTACCGATCGGCTCCGCGACAGCGTCGGGCTTGCCCCGGCCGGTGGACCGGGGGTGGCCGTCACACTCGACGACGCCCCACCGGGCGAGATCGATCGCGAGCATCCGGGCTGGCCCGAGCCGACCCCGGACGACCTCGTGGTACACCAGCAGGACGTGGAGTCAGTCGTCAACGCGCTCTGGGCCGGCGGAGCCA
>DATFRM010000017.1:0-3813 GCA_035263265.1 Actinomycetes bacterium | reverse complement strand
CTGCCTAGCCTCGAGGCCGACCTGGTGCAGCGCGTTGACCGCCTCTTCGTACGTCATGCCCTTTAAATCCGGGACGCGGATCTTGTCGCCGTACAGGAGCTTGGGATCGCCCGCGCTGAACTGCTGCACGGGCACTCCCGCCAGGGCGCCGTTCATCGCCTCCTGCCAGATGGGTCCGGGCAAGCAGCCACCACATGCGCTCTCGTAGTACCGGCCACCAACCTCCACCTGCGCGACCGGGAAACTGTTCGTGTCCGGGTTGCCCGCCCAGACCGCACCCGCGAGCTGCGGGGTGTAGCCGACGAACCAGAGTGCGGACAGGTCCTCCGCCGTTCCGGTCTTGCCTGCTGACGGCCGCCCGGCCAGCTGCACGCCCCGACCGGTGCCATTGGTCATGACCCCGGTGAGTAGCGCGGTGGTGGTGTCGGCGATCCTCGGGCTGATGATCCGCTCGCACTCGGACTTCGGCACTCTCAGCTTCTCGCCAAACCGGTCGGTCACGGTCAGGATCGCGTAGGTGTCGCAGTGCATGCCACGTGCGGCGAACGTTGCGTACGCGTTGGCCATGGTCAGCGGCGCGATCTCGTTGGTCCCGAGCGTGAACGAGTACAGCTCTTTCAGCTTCTTGCCGTCGGCCCGGTGCACGCCGGCCGCCTTGGCCATTTTGACGATGGGGCACAGCCCGATCTCATCGGTGAGCTGGACGAAGTACGTGTTCACCGACATCTCAAGCCCGGTGCGCAACGTGTAGTCGCCGTTCTCGAACGTGTCGAAGTTGGTGACGTCGCCGTCCGGCCACTCCGGGAACACCTTGCCGCCGTTGCAAGCCCGGATCATGTCGAGCTTGGTAACGGGCAGCCGGTATGGGGAGAAGATCGAGTGGGTGCCGCGGACCCCCTCCTGCAGCGCCGCAGCGGTGGTGAACGCCTTCATGGTCGAACCGGTCTGGAAGCCGCGGCTTCCACCGTCTGCCAGATCGACGGTGTAGTTGACCGAGTTCTGACCGCGCTTCTTGTTGTAGCCGAACGGCCGGCTCTGGGCCAGCGCGCGGACCGCGCCGGTGCCCGGTTCGACCATCGCGATCGCGGCCGCCACCTTGTCGGTGGTGTAGACGTGATTGCTGATCGCGCGCTGGGCCGACCGTTGTGCCTTCGGGTCCATCGTGGTCCGGATGGTCAGTCCCCCGCGCTCGAGTAGCGCAAGCCTGGCCTGAGGTGTCTTCCCGAACGCCCTGTTAGTCCGCAAGATCTGCATCACGTAGTCGCAGAACAGCGGGTAGTCGGTCGAATAGCAGCCGTTCTTGGTCTTGCTGATCTTGAGGCGGATCTTTGCTTCCTTGGTCCGCTCGCCCACCCACGGGGAGATCATCTTGAGATGGACCATCCGGTCCAGCACGAGGTTGCGCCGCGCCTTGGCCAGCGACCTCGAGTCGGCCTTGGTCGGGTCGTACGCCGCTGGCGCGGGCAGGATGCCGGCGAGCAGAGCGGACTGGGCCAGCGTCAGCTTGGACGCCGTGGTGGAGAAGTAGTGCTTCGCGGCCGCCTCTACCCCGTAGGTTCCGGCGCCGAAGTACACGGTGTTGAGGTAGCCCTCGAGGATCTGCTGCTTGCTGAGCTCCTTTTCCAGCGCGATCGCGTATCTGATCTCTTGGATCTTCCGGGCCGCGGTCTCGGCCCGTGCCTCGCCGACCTTCTGCTCATTGTTGCCGGCCTGCTCGACCAGGATGTTGCGGACGTACTGCATGGTCAGTGTGGAGGCGCCTTCTTCCACCGTTCCGCTGCTCAAGTTGGCAAAAACGGCGCGGGAGACGCTGCGCAGATCCACGCCGTTGTGCTCGTAGAACCGCTCGTCCTCGATGGCGATGACGGCCTTCTGCATGAGCGGGGAGATCTTGTCCAGCGGCACCGACCGGCGGTTCTCGGAGTAGAACGTAGCAATCTGCTTGCCGTTCTTGTCCAGGATCCGCGAGGACTGCGGGAGCAGCGGCGGCGTCAACTCGTGCGGCAGATCCTGGAAGTGCGAAGACGCCTTCTTGGCGGCGAATCCGGCGGCTCCGATGAACGGGACCAGCAGCGCCGCGACCAGTCCGCCGGCAGCCACGCTGGCCACGATGAAGACCGGAATGTGCTGGATGAATCCGTGCTCGGACCGTCTCCTCAACCGCTCCACGCCCTCCAGGGTAGGCCCGCCCACATTCTGCAGACGACACAAACCGGCTCTGCGGTTCCCTCTTTCGGCTATGACAAACCATCTGATCAAGGGGTGGCCACCCCTAACCGGTCGGTGTCTAGTCCCTTCGGGTCATCACAGATTGGGCCTAACGGGTTCTGTAGCGGACCGGCCTAGTTCCGTAGCGTCGCAGGCGGTGAACACGCCCGTCCGTACCCCGGACGCGACAAAACCCTGAGGGGGAGCGCCTCATGTGGATGTCGAACTGGGCGAGCTATGCAGCCTGCCGTACGGCTGAGCCTGATGACTTGTTCGTTCAGGGCGCGGCCCAGAACCGCGTCAAGTCGCTGTGCCTGCGTTGCCCGGTCCGTACCGAGTGTCTAGCCGATGCTCTCGACAACCGGGTCGAATGGGGCGTCTGGGGTGGCATGACCGAGCGGGAACGCCGGGCGCTCCTGCGCCGCCGGCCGAACGTCGCCTCCTGGCGCGAGTTGCTCGAGCAGGCCAGGGAAGCACACTCGGGCAAGGTGCCGGCCGGCGTCGGTAGCGCCTGAGCCAATCCGACGAGCGCCCGGCCTCGAGAGTTCGCCGCTAAGCGGTGAGCGCACCCGCGAACTCGCGTAGCCCGGGCAGATCGCAGACATCGACCGGTTGTGCCGGGGCTTGGGCGACCGCGACCGCCGGATGCGTGGAGATGAACCGATCGGCAAGCCTGCGGTCCCTGGCCGCGGCCGCGAGCCGATCCGCGTAGAGCCTGAGCAATCCAGCGGTGAGCTCGTGCTCGGGTTGCGCGTCCAGCGCCTCCGCGGCGGCAAGCGCACGCTCCGCCGACAGTGTTCCGCCGCCGGACACGGGGCTGCCGGGTGCTGGCGCGCCAGGTGCCGGCCTAGCGGGGCTGGACCCGGGCCGCGGGCCGGCCGCAGAGCTGGTCCGGCCGCCGGCGTCAACGGTATGCATCTGGTTGAGCACCAGCCCCGCCAGCGGCATCTTCTCGGCGGCCAGCCGATCCACGAAGTACGCGGCCTCGCGTAGCGCGTCGGCCTCCGGCATCGCGACCACGAGGAACGCCGTGCCCGGCGCCTGTAGGAGCCGGTAGGTCTGCTCGGCTCGTTCCCGGAACCCGCCGAACATCGTGTCCAGCGCAGCCACGAACGTTTGCACGTCCTGCAGCAGCCGGCCGCCGAGCACCCTGGTCATCGCGCCGGTGGCGACCCCGAACCCGGTCGTGACGATCCTGCGATACAGTCGCCCGCCGGCCTTGGCCGGGACCAGGAACGTACGGATCAGCCGACCGTCCAGGAACGAGCCGAGCCGGCTCGGTGCGTCGAGGAAGTCCAGCGCCGACCGCGACGGCGGTGTGTCCACCACGATCAGATCCCACTGTCCGGTCGCGTGCAGCTGGCCGAGCTTCTCCATCGCCATGTATTCCTGGGTACCGGCGAAGCTGGAAGACAGCGATACGTAGAACGGGTTGGTCAGGATCTGTCCAGCCCGGCGCGGATCGGCATGCGCAAGGACGATCTCGTCGAACGTCCGCTTCATGTCCAGCATCATCGCGTCCAGCGACCCGCCGGCAGCGGTGTCGATGCCGGCCACAGCGCGCGGCGTGTTGTCCAGATGCTGCAGGCCGAGTGACTGGGCCAG
>DATFRM010000016.1:0-5148 GCA_035263265.1 Actinomycetes bacterium | reverse complement strand
TCGAGCTGCCATACGCGGACAGCGACCTGAGCATGCTCGTCATGGTTCCGACGAACGGGTCCGACCCGGGCGACCTGCTCGACCCTGCCGCTCTCACCCGAGTGCGCGCCGAACTGCGGCCGCAGGCGGTTGACCTGTCCCTGCCGAAGTGGGACGTCGAGACCTCTATCGACCTACTGCCGCCGCTAGTCAAGCTCGGACTGACCGCGCTGAGCGACTTCGCCGGCATCTCCGATGGAATCTTCGTCGACCAGGCGATCCACCGGGTCAACATCACCGTAGACGAGAGCGGCACCGAAGCCGCAGCGGTTACCGGCATCGCATTCAGGGAATGCGCCAACTGCGGACCGCCGATGGTCCGCGCCGATCACCCGTTCGCATTCGCGATCGTGCACGAGCCGACCGGCACACCGCTGTTCATCGGTCAGGTCGCCGACCCGACAGCCAGCTGACGGCTACGGATGGGACGGCGCCGGTGGCGCGCCCTCGAGCTCGAAGAACAGCTCCTCCGGATAGCACCACCACCAGTCCTCGCCCGGCTCGTAGGACCGGATCAGCGGATGATCGGTGTGCTGGTGGTAGTGCGCAGTGGCGTGCCGGTTCGGCGAGTTGTCGCAGCATCCGACGTGACCGCACCGCATGCACAGCCGCAGGTGTACCCACCGACTGCCGATCCGAAGGCAGTCCTCGCAGCCGGTGCTCGACGGCTCGACGTCTTCGACCGTGTCCAGATGAGCACAGCTAGTGGCCATCACGGCGCCTCCGGACTCTCGGTGTACCAGCTGGTGGGTGAACGTTCGAGCGCAGGGCGGTCCCAGGCCGCGGTGGTGGCCGCCGCCTCGTAGGTGCTCTGCAAGAAATCGAGAAGCGCCCGATCAGGATCGGGTGCTGTCCGGACGAGCTCGTACGGCAGGACGAACTCCGAGTACTCCTCGTCGTAGGTGGCACCGGCCGGCGCGACACCGATATCGCGAAAGCCGGCAGGTTCGGGATACGCATAGGAGTAGAAGAGGCCCTCACCCGAGCCGGCTGGCCAGTACCCGCAACTGCTGACCTCGTGCGAGTACGCCTCCACCATGACGTGCGGTCCGCAATTTGGGGCACCGCCCGGGTGCGGCGGGGCCGGTCGGCCGGAGAAGCGGGTGGTGGCGAGGTCGAGGGCGCCCCAGAACAAATGGACTGGGCTGGCCTTCCCGATGAACCGGCTCCGGAACCGCTTGAACACCCGGGTGGCCGCGACCAGTGCGAGCCAGAATCGGTGGACCTGATCACGGTCATACGCCTGATGATCGTGGTCTATCCGGAACGGGATCGCACCGGGAATCTCGACCGGCACCGGCCAGATCGCGGTGGGCACGCCGATCTCGGCCAGCATCCGCATGACCTCGTCGTAGAAATCGGCAACCGGCCGCGGCTCCAGCGGCAGCGAGCGCAGCTGCCGGTCCACCGAGGTGACCTCGAGGCGATGCTCCTGGAAGTCGAAGTCGATCTGGAAGGCCGGGCCGCTCGGGTGATGGATCAGCGACGTGGTCAGCCCGCGGGCGGAAACATAGAGCGGCACGTTCCACCAGTGGTTGATGAGCGGCTCGTTGACCATTCGGATCTTGCCGACAACCTGGGTATACAGCTGAAGCGTGTCTCGGGTGTCCTGCCACTCGGAGATCGGCAGCCTCGGCCACCCGGTGTCCACCGTGCTCTGCGCGACCACCGCCCCAGGATAGGTCGTCTCTCCCAGCGCGGCTGCCGGACTGGTGTTGCGCCCGAACGCCGACTAGTACTGGACCGAGATCGTGCGCCGGGGCGCGTCGATACGGACCAGTCCCCCGTAGGGAACGATGAGCTGCGGGTCCGTGTGGCCGACGTCTACGTCGAACACGATCATCGCCTCGGGGTTGTAGGCAGCCATCGCTCGCAGGACCGCGGCGCGTTGCTCATCGGCGTACACCGCGCGCTCGTCGAGTGTGGTTCGGCGATCCTGCTCCCACGCCTTGGCCCGGCCCATCAACAGCGCCGAGAACCGGCCGAGCAGGCCTCGCTCGCCCATGTTGCGCAGGGTGCGGAACACCTCGTCGGCGCTGGGCATCTCCTCGCTCGTCTCGAGCAGAAGCACGTGGCCGTCGATCTCCTCCGGCGCCGGAACGGCCCGGTCGGCCATGAGTAGCCAACCCACGATCTCTAGGTTGCCGCCCCAGGTCGGCGCCTCGATCACGCCTGATGGCTGGTGCCAGGTCCAGCCGGCAGCGGGGCGCGATACCGGCTCAGTGGCCAACGACGCCGGCTCATTCCAGTTCAGCGACTCGTCGGAGAACTCGGCGGGCGCGGTCAGCTCGAACCAGCCGGGCCGGAGCAGGGCCGCTCGCAGCGATGCCATCGACATCGGATGGGTCCGGCCGCCGCGGCCGAGATGCACCATCGTCGAACCGCCGTGAAAGCCGACGATGCCGTTGCGCCACAGGAAGTGCAGCAGGTTCGTGTTGTCGGAGTACCCGAAGAACGGCTTCGGGTTCGCGCGGAACACCCCGGCGTCCAGGTGCGGCAGCACGGTGATCTGGTCATCGCCCCCGATCACCGCCAGCACTGCCTTGACATCCGGATCGGCGAAGGCAGTGTGCAGATCGCGAGCCCGATCGGCCGCCGGAGCGCCCAGAACCCGGGTCGTCGGGTACTCGACCGGGATCAGGCCGAGCTCGTCGCGCAGCCGGCGAAGTCCCTGCTCGTGCAGGTCGGGAAACAGCTGGGGCAGGCCGGCGGACGGCGCCAGTATGGCCACTCGGTCGCCTGGCTCGGGCTTCGGCGGGTAAATCCTGGACGTCGAGATCGACCGATCGTTCACGACCGGAACCGTAGCTGATCACCGCCAGGGCCGGCACCTGAGAACCATGCTGCGCCGGCGAGATCAACTCGATGCCGCATCCCGCCGGCGTCGCGTCAACCGCCGGTTGACGCAGCCGCCGAGGACCTAGGCGTATTCGCCTGCGTGTTCGCCTCGGTCTTTCGCGATCGTGCGATCTACGATCTCGAGCGTCTCGGCCACCGACCGGCCGTTCTCATCTGCCGCGGCCTTCAGATCCTCGTACCTGATATTGGCGGGCCCCATCTCGAGGTGGGCGTCCATGCATCCGCACGTTAGGCACATCCTTGCCTCCAGTATCCGGATGTGAATTGACGCCTGTGTACTCACCGCTCATGGCGCAGTCAACCGGCGCTGGGGTCGGTTTGGTGACAAGGCTGGCTGTGGCCGGACTCGACCACAGCCAGCCGCACTTCCGCTCGCTCAGATGCCGAGCAGCTCCTTGATCGGGGTTAGGGCGAAGTAGACGACGAACAGAATCGCGATCAGCCAGAGCAGGGGGTGCACCTCGCGAGCCTTGCCGCGGGCGGCCTTGATGACCACGTAGCTCACGAAGCCGGCCCCGATCCCGTTGGTGATGCTGAACGTGAACGGCATCAGTACGATCGTCAGGAACGCGGGCAGCGCTGTCTCCCAATCGTCGAAGTCGATGTTAGTGACCTGTGTCATCAGTAGGAAACCGACCACGATCAGCGCCGGGGTAGCGGCCTCGAACGGCACGCTCTGCACCAGCGGGGTGAAGAACATCGCGCCGAAGAACAGCACGCCGGTCACCACACTGGCCAGGCCGGTTCGAGCGCCTTCGGCCACGCCGGCCGAGGACTCGATATACGTGGTATTGGACGACACCGAGGCCGCACCTCCGGCGGCCGCGCCGAGCGAGTCCACCAGCAGCACGCTGCCGACGCCGGGCAGCTCGCCCCGCTCGTTGGTCAGGCGCGCCTGCTGCCCCACCGCGGTCACCGTCCCCATCGTGTCGAAGAAGTCGGCCAGCAGCAGTGTGAACACGATCAGCAGCGCGGTGATGATACCGACCCGCTCGAACCCGCCGAGCAGCGAGAAGTTACCAAGCAGGCTGAGATCCGGGCTCTCGAAGATCTTGTCCGGGGCCTCAGGGACGCCAAGTCGCCAGCCGTTCGGATTGGGCGAGCCGTCCGGGTTGATCGCGCCACCGACGTCGGCGATGGCCTCCACGATGATCGCGAGGATGGTGGTGGCAATGATGCTGATCAGGATTGCGCCCTTGGTCCTGCGGATGACCAGTATCGAGGTCAGCAACAGGCCGATCACGAAGACCAGGATCGGCCAGCCGTCGAGCGATCCGGTGCCGAGCTGGACGGGTACGGTGCCGGCGTCCGTGCGCCGGACGAACCCCGAGTCGACGAACCCGATGAACGCGATGAACATGCCGATCCCGACCGCGATTGCCGTCTTGAGGCCGGCCGGGATGGCCCGGAACACGGTGATCCGGAATCCGGTGAGCACCAGTAGGGTGATGACGAGACCTTCCATCACCACCAGACCCATGGCATCCTGCCAGCTCATCTGCGAGGCGACGCCGAACGCGACGAACGCGTTCAGGCCCAGTCCGGTCGCCAGCGCAAGCGGATAGCGGCCGACCACTCCCATCAGGATCGTCATCACGCCGGCGACCAGCGCGGTGGCGGCGGCTACCAACGCGATCGATCCGCTCGGATCGGCCGCGTCGCCGAGCAGGTCCCCGTCCGCATCGAGCACGGTGCCGATGATCAGCGGGTTGAGGACGACGATGTAGGCCATCGTGAAGAACGTGGCCAACCCGCCGCGCACCTCCTGGTTGACGGTGGAGCCACGTGCGGTGATCTCGAAGAACCGGTCTAGACCGCTACGAGGCTGGGGCGGTAACTCCGGTTCGGTGACAGTTCTCGCTTCGGTTCCGGACATGTCGCTCCTTGTAAGCAACTGTGAGGAAAGCTCCGAGAAGCGCACAGGATGCCAGATCGGAACCGTGGCTGTCAGTGTCTGATCGCCACCGATTTTTCGCTGGTCAGCGCCCTACTGCGGACAAACCGCGACCGAGTGGCCAGCGTCCCGCGTTCTCGTACGACGGCGGTCCGTGACCGAGCCGGCTGCGGATCAGCTCTACCTCGGTCGGCGCCCACTCGCTGCCGGCGAAATCCCGCAACGCATCGACCAATGGGCGCAGGTCGGCCGGCGTGGAACTGCGCGCAAGGGTGAGATGCGGCCGGTACGCGCGATCCTCGATCGCGATCCCGCTGCGGCGAGCGGCAGCCGCCACCGATCCAGCCAACGCCGCC
>DATFRM010000015.1:0-10991 GCA_035263265.1 Actinomycetes bacterium | reverse complement strand
TTGGGTCCGAGCACGACCCCGCCCGCATCCCCGCCAACCAGGTCGGCCACCGCCCGGCGGCACTCGGCAACGATGCCGTCCGAGCGGTGGCTGGCCGGGAACGTGCCACCGACGTTGCCGATTCCGGTCCGGTAGGCGTCGGCGATCGCATCGATCACCGGCTGCGGGGTCTGAGTTCCGGCCGCGCCGTCTAAGTAGGCGAAGCCGTCGGTTAGGGCGGGATAGGTCCCGCGTACTGCGGTTACGTCGAACATTCCCACAACGTAACGAGACACCGACCCGGGCCAAGCAGACAGGCGACAACCTGACAGGCTGAGCTACGTGCCTGACGAGGCAGCGATCTGCTCGGCCAGGGGCTGCGGCGCCCCGGCCGAGTACATGCTGGTCTGGAACAACCCAAAGATCCATGAACCGGAACGCGAGAAGATCTGGCTGGCCTGCGCCGTCCATCGGGACTCGCTCGGCGAGTACCTGCGCATCCGCGGATTCCTCCGCCGGATCGACCCGTTCACGGCACCGGCGGACTCCGGCTCAGGCGCTTAGCTCGCGCTCTAGCGGGGTGCGAAATCGCGGCGTGACCCGAGCGGGTCCGATCCAGACACCCAGACGAGCCGCCGTCGCGCCGACCGCGGAGGCTGCCTCACTGCCAATGTCCTCGAGCAGCCGGTAGACGATCTCGCCGTTGGAGCGTTGCGCCCAGCCGCCGACGATCCGGCCGTCGCACCACACCGTAGGACCCACGTTGCCCGACCGGTCGAACAGCGCCGAGGCGTGCGGGCCGAGATACCACGATCGCCCCGACCAGCCCATCGCGGTCGGGTCGAGTGCGGGCAGCAGCGCAACCCACGGACCCGGCGGAGGAACAGGCTGCACGTCGTCCGGGAGGACCAGCCCGGTCTCACCGTCGAGGTCGACCTCTACCGGCTTGAGCACGGCCAGTGCCTGCTTGACCTGACCAGCGGTCCACCCGGTCCACCAGCGCAAGTCGGCCACCGTACCCGGACCGAATGCGGTCAGCCAGCGGCGTACCAGCTCGACGCTGGCCTCCTCGGCGGTCAATTGCTCCAGACCGCCCGGCAGCCACGACTCGACCGGCGACCAGGACCACTGCGAGCTGGTCCACGAACCGCGCGGCCGGCCGCGCACGATCCGCCCGTCGGCGGCCAGCATGAACAGCACCCAGGTGGTGATGTTCACCTGCGACTGGTACGGCTTGCCGTCCGCGATCGTCATCGAGGTCCGCAGCCGCGGCTCGTCGGCGGATAGCTGCGCCCCGGTCGCCTCACCCCGCGCCGCGAGCGCCCGGGCGGTGGCCTCCTCGACGTCGCGCAGCCAATCGCCGTCGCCCACCCCGGCGGTCTCGAGTGCCTTGACGTAGCGCCGTCGCTGCAGCTGCGCGATTGCCCTGGTGCTGCTGGACTGGATCGCCGCGGCCAGCTCCACCGGCACCACGAACATGGTCCGCCGCATCCCGAGCGTGCGGATCAGCGCCCGTTCCTGGTAGAGCGCCGATTCGATCGCGGGGACATCGACCGGAGCGGTTCTGGCCTGCGCCGCGAGGAACACCGAGGATGCGTCGGTGGCGTGCAGCGCGACCACGCCTTCGGTCGCTTGCACCGGGTCGGCCGCGGGCGCAGCCAGGTAATGCCGGACGCCGAGCCTGGCCCGTCGCTGCGCGATGTCGATCCGGTCCACGCCGCCTTCCTACCATCGCGGTCCGACACGTCCGCACCGCACGTTTTCGGAGACCTTGTATCTGCAGGCCAAAGCCGATATCCACAGTGATATCAGCCGGTGCTCGCCGGCTCCGGGGTGCTCGCGACAGCAACGGTGGTTACGCCGCTCGCTGGCGTGGCCACCGCCGCCGCGATGAGGGGTAGGCAGGCGGATGCTGGGACCAGACAACGGAAAGCTCGGCATGGATGTCGTCGACGATCGTTCCGGGTGGCTAGCTGCACCTGCCGGACGCCCGACCGGCGCCGCCCAGGAGCTAGTCGCCGACTTAGGAGCCGGATCGGAGACCCCGCTCGTCCGCCAAATCCGTGCCTCGATCATCGGAGATGACTACGAGCTACCGGGACCGTTCGGACCGCGGCGGGTCGTCTATGCCGACCACACCGCGTCCGGTCGATCCCTCGCGTTCATCGAGGACTTCATCCGCACCCACGTGCTGCCGTGGTACGCGAACACCCATACCGAGTCTTCGGCCACCGGGCGGCAGATGACGCTGCTGCGCGAGCAGGCCCGCGCCCTGATCCTGGCCGCAGTCGGCGGTGATGACAAGCACGCGGTGATCTTCACCGGCTCGGGCTCGACCGGTGCCATCGACAAGCTGATGCGCATTCTCGGCCTGCCCGCCAGCCAGTCGGCGACCAGTCAGCCGAGTTTCGAGTCCAGTCCGCCGGACCACTACAAGCCGGTCGTCTTCGTCGGGCCTTACGAGCACCACTCCAACGAGCTGCTGTGGCGCGAGTCGATCGCCCAGGTCGTGCCGGTTCCGGAGGACGCCGCGGGCCGACTGGACCTGGCGCGGCTGGAGCAGGAACTGGCCCGGTACGCGGACCGGCCATTGCGCATCGGCTCGTTCTCGGCCGCCTCCAACGTCACCGGCCTGATCACCGACGCCGACCCGGTGTGCGCACTCCTGCACCGGTACGGCGCACTCGCGTTCTGGGACTACGCCGCGGCGGGTCCGCACATCGAGGTGGCGATGCGCGGCCGGGCCGACGATCCGCTCGCCTACCGGGACGCGGTGTTTCTGTCCCCGCACAAGTTCGTCGGCGGACCCGGCACTCCCGGCGCTCTCGTCGTGCGCCGGGACCTGGTCCGCAACCCCGTACCCACGGTTCCGGGCGGCGGCACGATCACCTACGTGCACGCGGCCGGCTGGCACTACCTGGCCGATCCGGCGCACCGCGAGGAAGGCGGCACGCCGGCCATCGTCGAGTCGATCCGGGCCGGATTGGTGTTCCAGCTCAAGCATGCGGTCGGCACCGAGGTCATCACCGCTCGCGAACGGTCGTTCGTTCGCCGTGCGATCCAGTCGTGGCGCACCGATCCGGCCCTCCACCTGCTCGGCGACCTCGACTCCGATCGTCTGCCGATCGTCTCGTTCGTGGTGCAGCCACCGGGCGGACGGCCGCTGCACCACAACTATGTGGTGGCGCTGCTCAGCGACCTGTTCGGGATCCAGAGTCGCGGCGGCTGCTCGTGTGCGGGCCCGTACGGCCATCGGCTGCTCGGCATCGATCCGGATCGGGCTCGCCGGTTCGCCGATCAAGCCGTGGCCGGATGGCTCGGCGTCAAGCCCGGCTGGACCCGGCTGGGTTTCTCGTTCTACCTATCCGAGCCCGAGTTCGACTACGTCGTCCGGGCGGTGCATCTCGTGGCCAGGTACGGAGCCAAGCTGCTGCCGCTCTACCAGTTCGATCCGCACTCGGGCCTATGGCGGCATCGGGATGCGGGTCCACCACCGGTGGATCTCGAACGGATCTCCTACGACCAGGGCGGCCGGCTTCGCCATCCGGGCACCGGCTCCCGTCGACTGCCGGAGTCGGGTAGCGGAGAAGAGCCGATGTTTGCCGGCTACCTGCGGCAAGCCGAGGAGATCCTCACCGGCTACCAACCGGTACCTGAGTCATCCGGCGGCGGCCAGAGCGCGATCACGGAGCCGTTCGATCGGCTGCGCTGGTTCGACCTGCCGCCGGAATGCCTGTCCGGCGCTGCGGCTCGGTCACCTGCCTAGGAGGTCGGACGTCTCGTCGGTGCGCTCGTACACCCACAGCGGCAGGCGAAGGTCCCAGCGCATGAGCTCGGCACCGGTGCGAGCGTCGGTCACCAGGAGCACGCCGCTGTGACTCGGTTCCGACGGGCGGGGGCAGCGATTGATGGTGAGAGCATGCCCGGCGGTGTGGCCACCAGCCGGGATCGTTCCGCTGGCCGCGACGTAGCTGGCATCCACCCGCAGGGCACCAGCAGGGGGAACCACCACGGTCAACCGGCATCCGATCGCCTCGTCGCTGATCCACGCGATCGGCCAGCTGACCGCGGTACCGGCCGGCACGAATCTGGTCTGCCGGAGCAGCACATGACCGCCGTGCCGCTCGGCGAACTGAAGGACGAGCTGGAACTCGCCGCCGGACGGGAGGCGCAGCTTGACCAGTGCGGCGGTCCCCGCCGACCCGGGCACCCGGCCGCTCCAGATCAGGTCAGCAGTGGCCGCGCTCAGGTCCAGGCCGTATCCGGTGGTCACGCCACGAATTGCGGCGCCCACCTCGCCGGGATCGGCGCCGATGTCCTTGGCGAGCCGATCCAACACCCGGTCGCCGAGCTGCGTGCCGCCGGCGAACCTGGCCATGATGACGAATCCGTCGTACCCGAGTTCGGACCCGCGGAAGCCCCGAACCCGCAGAACTGGATCCGACGGGTTGAACGGCAGCGGCGTCACCGAGACGCCGTTGTGAAGCTCGAGTGGCTGGTAGGCCCGAGCCGGGTCGCCGTTCGGACCGAACTGCCGACGGGTGGAGAATTCGACTCGGTCGATACCCGGCCGGGCGGCTACCAGCAGATAGTCATGACCGGCGTTGCCCCCGGCGACGGGGTACGCGAGCACCTGCCGGTTGGCCATCTCGTCGGCTCGCAGCGTGGCAGTCGCGGTGGCCGCGGCATCCCCTGGACCCGCGATGTACACGGTGACCCGGTCGTAGTCGTAGCCGGTATCGCTCGACGCCGAATGGGCAAGCCCCACTAGATAGTTCCCGTCGTCACCGGCCGAGCCGACCGCGAGCAACTGGATCCCGTCGACCGCCGGATCACGCTGCGCGGCCAGCACGAGATCGGCGCGGGCCTGCGTGACAGCGTCGGGATTTCCCGCCAGGTCCCCGCTGAGCCGCCAGTCGACGATCCCGCGGTCGGGCAACCGGATCGGCGTAGCGGTGTTCGATGGCCGCGCTGCCGTCTGGTCCGAGCCGTCGAAGGTGGCGACGATCGCAATCGGCGCGACGGCGAGCACGGTCACAACCGCGACCCCTGCGGCCAGCAGAACCGACCGTCGGCGCCGGTCGACTGCGATGGCGCGCGCGGTCCGGCCGTACGGGTCGAGTGTGGGCGGGATCGACCAGGCGCGCTCGGCCAGCACGTCTCTGAGGTCCTGCTCGAGCCGGGTGTTGGTCATGCCGGCTCCGGTGCGGTCTCGGTCGGCAGCGTGGCGGTGCCCAGGCCCTCGCGGGCGTAGATCTGCCGGAGGCGATCCAGTCCTCGCGACGCCTGGCTCTTGACCGTGCCGACCGCGCAGCCGAGCAGATCAGCGGTCTCGGCCTCGGACAGGTCCTCGAAGTACCGCAGCACCAGCACCGCGCGCATCCGGGTCGGCAGCGCCTGCAGTGCGGTCCACAGCTCGTCGCGTAGGTGGAATGCGGAGGCGTGATCGCGGCCTTCGCGCCCGCCGGTCGGCTGCTCGGGGACCACCCCGTAGAGTCGCTCGCCAATCCGGCGCCGGCGCCAGTGGTTACACTGCAAGTTGATCATCGTACGGATCACGTACGCCTCGACGGCTTCCTTGCGCTCGATGCGATCCCAGCGGCGGTGCGTGCGCACGAGCGCGCTCTGCACGAGATCCTCGGCGGAGTGGTGATCGCCGGTGAGGAGGTAGCCGGTACGGACGAGGGCATGCCAACGACCGGCCACGAACGCGTGGAATTCGTCCGCGCGGTCCACGGGCGGGGGCCCCTCCGTCCAACGGGTCTTTCCGGTTAGACACTGCACCATCTGGAAAGGTTGCGCATCTGCCCACATTGAGTCGGATTCGAGACCGTTTCACCGGAGTAAGATCCACAAGCGGTTGCTTGCCCAAGACGCCGCCGGGCCCGGCGGCTCGGCCTTCCGGCGAGACGAGGTCGACGATGGCTACCGACGCACCGGCCGGCGAATCCGACCCAGCCGCATCGGGCCGATCGCATCCGGTCGGGGCGGAGGCAGTCGGCATCGTGGTGGGGCTCACCGCGGTGCTGACGGTTCTGTTCATCGCGTTCGCGCTGCCGGCGGTCAAGAGCGGTCCGCATGACGTGCCGCTCGGAGTGGCCGGTCCGGCCGAAGCGGTGGCCCAGGTCGAGCAGGGCCTGGCCGGCGCGGCACCCGGCGCGTTCGACGTGCGCGGTTATCGGGACGAGCAGGCGCTGCGAGCCGCGATCCTGGACCGGGACATCTACGGCGGGGTGGCGCCGGGGCCGCAGGGCGTCCGGGTGTTCATCGCCAGCGCGGCCAGCCTGCCGATCGCCCAGGGCATCACGAACCTGGCCAACAACCTGGCGGCGCAGACCGGGACAACGCCGACGATCGAGGACCTCAAGCCGCTGCCGCCGGACGACCCGCGCGGTGGCGGGCTGACTGCGGCTGGGCTGCCGCTCACCCTGGGGGGAATCCTCCCGGCGGTGGTGCTGATCCGCCGGTTCCCCGAGCGGCCGTGGCTGCGGGTGGGGGCGGCTACCGCGTTCGCGCTGCTGGCTGGCTTCGCGGTGGCGGCGATCCTGAAGTACTGGTTCGGCACCGTGACCGGCGCCTACGTACCAATCGCACTGGGCCTGTCGCTCGGCATCGGGGCGATCTCGCTGACCTTACTTGGGTTGGAGTCGGTAGCCGGCTGGCCCGGGTTCGGCTTGGGCGCCGCGGTCATGGTGCTCCTCGGCAACCCGCTGTCCGGTATCGCCGCCGGTCCGGAGTTCCTGCCGTCCGGATGGGGGGCGTTCGGTCAACTGTTGCCGCCCGGTGCGAACGGCACGCTGCTGCGCTCGACCGGCTACTTCGAGGGCGCGGGCGCGACGCGGCCGACCATCGTGCTCGCGATCTGGGTGCTGGCCGGGCTCTTGCTCTGTTCGCTCGCCGCGGCGATGCGCAGCCGAAGCCGCCGCGCGGCAGAACCCGTCCCGAGCTGAGCTCGATCGGCAACCTCGCTCCGCCGGCCCGGGATCCGGCGGGCTGCGGTGGACAATGTCCGGTATGCCTGGCCCATTGCGCATCCGCGGCTCGATCGTCGTGCCGGAGCACGAGCTGCGCTGGCGCTTCTCTCGGTCATCGGGGCCGGGCGGGCAGTCCGTGAACACCACCGACAGCCGGGTCGAGCTCAGCTTGGATCTGGCCGAATCGCAAGCGCTCGGGCCGGTGCTCAAGGCGCGAGCGCTGCGCCGCCTGGAAGGCCGGCTAACCGACGGCGTGCTGACCGTGGCCGCCTCCGAGTACCGCTCGCAGCTGCGCAATCGCGAAGCCGCCGAGGATCGCATGGCCGAACTACTCCGCGAGGCGATCGCGCCACCGCCCCGGCGACGCCGACCGACGGCACCAACCCGGGCCGCGGTCGAGCGCCGGCTTGCGGACAAGCGCCGGCGCGGCGATACCAAGCGGTTGCGGCGGGTCGCCGACCACGATTGAGCACTGCCCATCGCGGTAAGGTGGGCTACCTGTCCGCCGGCTCGCTGCCCAGATAGGCCAGGAACGCCCGGGTCAGCTCGCGCCGCAGCTCCGGCGCCGGCACGGCCAGCGGTCGCCCCCGCCCATCGGCGAACATGACCGCCTCCCGCAAGGTCGCATCCAGCATGAGCAGGCCGACCCTGGCCGCCTGGGCCGGATCACGGTGCCCGATCTCTCCAGCCCGCGCCGCCAGGAGCGCGGCGAGGGTGTCTCGCACGTGCGCGTCGAGATCGTCGGTCATCCGCTCGAACTCGTTGCCGGGGTGCAGGCGCGCCTCCAGGACGAGCGCGCGCAGCACCGAGCGCTGCTCCTGGTACTCGTCGAGTAGCCGCCCGACGAACTCGTCGATCACCTCGGATAGCGGCGCGCCGGCGACCCGATCCGGATCGAACTGCTCAGCCCAGGTGGCTTTCGATTGCGCCAGGCACTCACCACCGAGATAGGCCAGCAGCGCGCCCTTGTCCGCGAACCGTGAGTAGAACGAGCCCTTCGACGAGCCGGCCCTGGCCACGATGTCGTCGACGGTCGTCTGGTCGTAGCCGCGTTCGGCGAACAGTTCCTGGGCGGCCCGGACGATCCGGTCCAGAGTCGCGACGCTGCGCGCTTGGCGCGGCGGCCGGAACGACTGGGAGGTCACCGCCCCATGATGGCCCGGCTCGGTCCGTCACGGCACCAACACGATCTTTCCGATGTTGGCCCGATCGTGCAGCCGCTGATGCGCCTTGGCGGCCTCGTCGAGGTTGTACACCCGGTCGATCCGCGGGCTGATCTCGCCGCGCTCGAGCATCGCGATCACGTTTGCCCACCAGCCGCGGACCAACTCCTCCGGTCCGGCGAGATGCACGCCCATGATCGCGCGGGCCTCGGACAGCAGATTGACCAGCGGAAGCGCGTCGGCTAGCTCGTGCTCGATGTCCGCGGGCGGATCGGCAGCGGACGGCACCCCGGCCGAATACCCGTATGCGACCACCCGGCCGCCGAACCGGGTGACCTCGAGGCTTCGCCGGTAGGTCGCCTCGCCGACGCCGTCGAGCACCACGTCGACTCCGTCCCCGGTCAGACTCATGATCTCCTTGACCCAGTCCGTCGAGCGGTAGTCGATCGGGTGGGCGACCCCTTCCTCCTGGAGGGCAACATGCTTGGCGGCCGATGCGGTGCCGTATAGCTCGACGCCATGCCGGCGGGCAAGCTGAACGACGGCCAGCCCGACCCCGCCAGCCGCCGCCTGCACCAGCACCCGCTCACCCGCGCGGGGCCGGGCCACGTGCTCGACCGCGGCGTATGCGGTGAGGTAGTTCAGCGGCAGCGCCGCCGCCACGACGGCGTCCACTCCGTCGGGAACCGGATACGTAAGCGAGACCGGCGCGACGACGAACTCCGAGTAGGCACCCCTGGCGTGGTAGGGCGTAGCGGCCACCCGATCGCCGATCCGCACCGTCTCGACGCCCGGGCCGACCGCGACCACCGTGCCGGCCACCTCGATCCCGGGCGCGAACGGTGGCTCGCCGTCGGCGCCCAGCCGCAGCCAGATGTCGGTGAAGTTGACCCCGCTTGCCTCGGTCTTGATCAGGATCTCGTCCGGCCCAGGCTCGGGCACCGGTACCTGGACCGTCTGCAGCACTTCCGGGCCACCGGCCCGCTCCGCGACCACCCTGCGCATCGTTTCGCCCTCCGCTCGTATCTAGAACTAGACGTCTGGGTCTAATTCTTCGCGGAGGCATCGTATTCCCGGGCGGGATCGGCCGGTCACCGAGGCGCGCGCATCCTCGAGGTCGGCCTCGGCGCAGGCGCGGCGCGCAATGCGCCCTCCGGACGCAGCTAGCGCAACCCGACGGCCTTGAAGAACGTGTAGCAGAACGTTCCGTCTGCGTCGGCTGCGCGATACAGATCGCGGATCCCGGCCGCCCAGCTCGTCTGGACCATCAACCCCTGAGCGACGGCCTGCGCACCGACGCCCTCGACCATCGCCGTGAACGTCTTGCGGGTGAAGCCGTCGACCAGTGCCGGTCGGCTGGCGTCGGCGTAGACCAGCCGCGGCGACACGCTGACCTCGCGCAGTCCGGCGCTCCGCAGCAACGGATACAGGCGTCGCCCGATCAGCGAGTCACCGCCGGCGCGTCGTTGCAACTCGACCAGGCACTGAATGGCCTGCCGGGCCGGCTCACTGTCCGGATGGAAGTACGCGGAGCCGTGATCGCCCTCGATCACAGTCATCGAGCCGCCCGGTCGAAGTACCCGCATCAGCGCCCGCAGCGCCCCGACCGGATCGCGCAGGTGCTCCAGCACGAAGCACACGAACACGTGATCGAAGTGATCGGGCGGGAACGGCGGGTCGAAGATGTCGACCCGCCGGAACGTCACGTTCGCGAACCCGGCGTTCTGGACCGTCCGTTGCGCCTCCACAAGCGACTCGGTCGAGATGTCGACGGAGGTGAACTCGGCCTCCGGACTGTTGGCCGCCAGAATCACGGTCTGCGCACCGACTCCACAGCCGGCCTCCAGCACCTGGCTACCGGCTGGATAACGCGTGCCCGCGTGCAGGAGCTCGGTCAGCGTGCTGGCCTGATCGGCAAGCCGGGTGCGCTCCGTGCCCGAGTAGCCGTGGACGTAGTCCATCCCGGTCCAGCCTCCAGGTGCTGCGCCTACATGCGGAGGGCATACTGCCACGATGACCCGACAGGACGAGCTCGCCGATCTCGCACGCGGCATCATCGACGCAAACACGTACCTGGTGCTGGGTACGGCGGATGCCGCCGGAACTCCGTGGGCTACGCCGGTGTACTTCGCTACCGACGACTACCGGAACTTCTACTGGATCTCCGCGCCGGGCACGACGCACTCGCGCAATCTGGTTGTCCGCCCGCAGCTTGGCATCGTGGTGTTCGACAGCACGGTCCGGCCGGGCACTGGGCAGGGCGTGTACATGTCGGCGATTGGCGAGCAGCTGGCCGACGCGGATGTGGACCAGGCGTTGACCATCTATCCAGGACCGCCCGAGCGCGGCGCTCGCGAGATCAGGCCCGAGGAATTGGTGGCGCCGGGGCCGTACCGGATGTACCGGGCCACGGCATCCGAACATTGGGTCCTCTGCCCGGATCACGCGGACTGCGAGCACGGGCTGCCCCACGACCACCGAGCGGCGGTCTCCCTCTAGGCAACGGGCCTGCGATTCGCGAACGACGGCTTAGTCGATGCGGTCGGGATTCCCCGACCAGGTCGAGCAATCTCGACGGTGTCGAGCATCTCCGACGGATCGAAGTGTGCCCGCCCGCTGTCTCGTTGCGGCACCGAGCTGCGGGCTCCCCTATCGTGCGGGTATGTCGGACGAGGTCAGCGAGCGCATCACGGTCGACGCCGAGCCGGTGCAGGTCTACCAGGCGGTGTCTGATCTGTATCGAATGGTGCGCTGGAGCCCGGAATGCTTCGCGATCTGGGTGTGGCGCCGGCGTGGCGGCGTGCCGGCCCGGTTCGTCGGCTTCAATCGGCGCGGGGCGTTCGTGTGGTTCACCACCTGCCAGGTGGTCGCGGCC
>DATFRM010000014.1:0-5196 GCA_035263265.1 Actinomycetes bacterium | reverse complement strand
CTCGACCGGTCACCGCCCGGTCCGGTGGCGTACTGCGTCTCGGCGACGCCGGCCCGCACCTCGTCCAGGCCGACCCCGAGCTGCGGATCGAAGCCGCGCCAGCCGGTCTCCTCCTGGACCACCTGCGCCACGGCGAACAGGGTGGCGATGAGCCGCTTGGGCTCGCCGTGACCGTACGGCGCGGTCAGCCCCGCCTCGGTAGGCAACAGCGTCAGGGCGATCCCGGTGCCCTCGTCCGAGAGCTCGTGGAATTCGCGGGTGAGGTAGATCTCGATCGGGCCGTCGAGCAGTGGCCGGCACCGGTCCACCAGCCGGTCCCAGGTGTCGGCCAGATCGCCGCCGAGCTGCCGGTCATCACCGAACGAGTCCTCGGCCGCGGCCAGCGCCTCCTCCCAGTCCTGGCCCGAGCTGCGCGGCACGAACCGGAGGTCATAGCTCACGTTCGCGATCGTAGCGAACCGGTCTAGAGCAGGGGCCGAACCTGGATAGTCTGCTCGCGGCCGGGGCCAACGCCGACCACTGAGACGGGCGCCCCGGACATCTCCTCGACCGCGGTGATATACCGCTGCGCGGCCGGCGGCAGCTCGCGGATCGAGGTCGCCGAGCTGATGTCCTCGGTCCAGCCGTCGAAGTACTCGTACACCGGAACCGCGTGGTGGAACTCGGTCTGGGTCAGCGGCATCTCGTCCTGCTGCTCGTTGCCGATCCGGTAGCCCACGCACACCGGGATGCGCGGCAGCCCGGAGAGCACATCGAGTTTGGTCAGGAACAAGTCGGTCAGCCCGTTGACCCGGACCGCGTACCGGGCGATGACCGCGTCGAACCAGCCGCACCGGCGATCCCGGCCGGTGGTCACGCCCACCTCGCCGCCGGCCCGGCGCAGGTAGTCGCCGTCCGCGTCGAGCAGCTCGGTCGGGAACGGTCCCGAGCCGACTCGGGTCGTGTACGCCTTGAGGATGCCGAGCACCCGGGTGATCCGCGTCGGTCCGATCCCGGAGCCCGCGCAGGCGCCGCCCGCGGTCGGGCTGCTCGAGGTCACGAACGGGTAGCTGCCGTGATCCACGTCGAGCAGCGTCCCCTGCGAGCCTTCGAGCAGGACCACCTTGCCGGCGTCGAGCGCCTGGTTGAGCAGCAGAGCGGTGTCCGCGACATGGGGCCGCAGCCGTTCGGCGTAGTCGAGATACTCAGCCACCACCTGGTCTGCGCTGACCGCGCGCCGGTTGTACACCTTGACCAGCAACTGGTTCTTCTGTTCGAGCGCGCCTTCCACCTTCTGCGCGAGGATCTTCGGATCGAACAGGTCCTGCACCCGTACCCCGAGCCGGGACACCTTGTCGCCGTAGGTCGGGCCGATGCCCCGGCCGGTGGTGCCGATCTTCCGCTGGCCGAGGAAGCGCTCGGTGACCTTATCGATGACCCGGTGGTACGGCATGATCAAATGCGCGCCGGCGGACACCAACAGTCGGGAGGTGTCGACCCCACGCTCGTTGAGGCCGTCCAACTCGGTGAACAGCACCGCCGGGTCGACGACCACCCCGTTGCCGATGACCGGCGTGCAGCCGGCGGTGAGGATCCCGGCCGGGAGCAGGTGCAGCGCGTAGGACTCGGCGCCGATCACCACGGTGTGGCCGGCGTTGTTGCCGCCCTGGTAGCGGACCACGTAGTCGACCGAGCCGCCGAGCAGGTCGGTCGCTTTACCCTTGCCCTCGTCTCCCCACTGCGCTCCAACCAGCACGATCGCGGGCACGTGCGCCTCCAGGGCAAATCTGCGGATCATCGTTCACGATCCGGGCACACCATACCGGCCGGATCGGGGCCGAGCCGGGTTAGCGTCCAGCCGCTAGGCCCAGCCGCGCCGGACCGCCTCCATCCCGGCCTGGAACCGGGTGGCCGCGCCCAACTCCGCGAGCAGGTCAGCCACCCGGCGCCGGACGGTGCGCAGCGACACGCCAAGGTGGCGCGCGACGTATTCGTCCTTCTGACCGAACGAAAGCAGTTCGATCAGTTTCTTGCGCTCGTCGTTGGCCGACTCGACATCCGCGTACGAGACCGCGACCGCGTGGGTCCACACCCGCTCGAACAGCTCGCGCAGCACCGCGACCAGCACCGGAGAGCGCACAATCAAATCGGTCTCGGACTCCTGGTCGAAAGTCAGGTCGACTACCGCCGCCTCCGACCCGAAGACGATCATCCGAGTGGGCACGTCCGGCGCGATCCTGGCCTGCTCGCCCTGGGCGAGCCATTGCTGAACCGCAGCCAGCTGGTCCGCGTCCGCCAGCAGCCCAATCGGGTAGACGGTCCGCATCGTCCGCCCGGCATCGAGCAGGAACCGCCCGACCTGGGTCAGATACGGATGCTTGGTGCTGCGGCTGCGCCGCACCAGCGAACACACGTCACCGCGGGTGGTGCGGGCCAGGTCTTCGATCGCACCCGGGATCTCCGCGCCGGTGACCACGTCCATCGGTACCGGCATCCGGCGTTCCGCCTGGCCGGACAGGTGCTCAGCGGTGAAATCGGCGGTCGCGGCGCGAGCCTCCAGCACCTTCTGCCGCCGTTGCGCGAGCCGGACCTGCTCCTGCGATACCAGGCGATCGATGGCGGCAGTTGGTGGCGGGGCGAAGTAGATGCCCGACTCGGTTAGCCGGACGAGCCGCACCCGTAACAGCGGCCTGGCGAGTTCGTCGACCTCGGACGGAGTCCAGCCGAGAATGCGGCCCAGCTGATCGGCGGTTCGCTGCGGGTAGCGCAGGATTGCGCGATACAGCCCATCACTGCGGTCGTCGATGCCCCAAGGGGCCAGCGGAGTAATCATGAATGGCATCTTAGGGACACTGTCCGCAAGTGGACATGACAGATCGTCAATCATGCGGGATCCTGCAACAACGACAGGCGACCCACGGAGCCGCGGCAGGGGACGGTTCCGCGGGCCGCTTGTTCGTTTCGGTGGGCCACGCCCCGCGAGTGCCCGTCCTCGATCGCCGTTCACCTTACTCCGTCACAAATCCCCCCAAAGTGGTGATCAACCGCGGGGTAGCGGGCACGATGATCGAAAGGAGCTAGCGCGAGGCAAGATCGCGCGCCTACGAGCTGCTGATGCTGGTGCCGGTGGAGCGCAGATCCGAGCAGGCCTCGACGACCCGGGCCGCCATCGTGGCCTCGGCGTTCTTACCGTAGGACCGCGGGTCGTAGTGCTTTTTCACGCCGACGTCGCCGTCGACCTTCAGCACGCCGTCGTAGTTCTTGAACATGTGATCCGCGATCGACCTGGTGAAGGCGTACTGGGTGTCGGTGTCGACGTTCATCTTGACCACGCCGTAGTCGAGCGCGGCGCGGATCTCCTCAAGCGCCGATCCGGAGCCGCCGTGGAAGACCAGGTCGAACGGCTTGTCCTTACCGACCTTGGCTCCGACCGCGTCCTGGATCTCCTTGAGGATCTCCGGGCGGAGCCTCACGTTGCCCGGTTTGTAGACGCCGTGCACGTTGCCGAACGTCGCGGCAAGCAGATATCGGCCGTTCTCCCCGGTGCCCAGTGCCTCGGCGGTTTTCAGGGCGTCCTCCGGCGTGCTGTACAGCTTCTCGTCGAACGCTCCGACGATGCCGTCCTCCTCGCCGCCGACGACCCCGATCTCGATCTCCAGCACGGTTCTGGCCTTTGAGGTTGCCGCCAGCAACTCGCGAGCGACCTCCATGTTCTCGTCCAGCGGAACCGCCGAGCCGTCCCACATGTGCGACTGGAACAGCGGCTCCTCCCCGCGCGCGACCCGCTCGGTCGAGATGTCCAGCAACGGCCGGACGAAGCCGTCGAGCTTGTCCTTCGGGCAGTGGTCGGTATGCAGCGCCACATGCACCGGATAGTTCTTGGCCACCTCGTGCGCGTAAAGAGCGAATGCCACCGAGCCGGCAACCATGCTCTTGATCGACGGACCCGACAGATACTCCGCGCCACCGGTCGAGATCTGGACGATCCCGTCGCTCTGCGCTTCGGCGAAACCCAGGAGCGCAGCGTTGAGGGTCTGCGAGGAGGTGACGTTGATCGCCGGATAGGCGAAGGCGCCCGCCTTCGCACGGTCCAGCATCTGCGCGTACACATCGGGCGTGGCGATGGGCATGATCCGTCAGCTCCTTGGCTCTCTCGTCACCGGCGCGGCGCCGCGTTCGGCTCCCTCCAGCCTCGCGGCCAGTATCTCCCGATGGGACGAGTATCTCGCGCGGCACTACCGGATCGAACAGGCGATAGCCTCGTGCGGTGCAGTCCGCAGTCAACCTCCTCGACCCGACGTCGCTCATCGAGACGTTCGGCACCATCGGCATTCTGGCGATCATCTTCGCCGAAACGGGGCTGCTGATCGGCTTCTTCTTCCCCGGTGACTCGCTGCTGTTCCTCGCCGGTGTCGCGGCATCGGGCAGCGCGGCCGAAGCGGTTGGGGTGCAACTTCCCCTTGGCGTGCTGCTGATCGGCGCGCCGATCTGCGCGATCGCGGGCGCCCAACTCGGCCATTTCCTGGGTGCGCGG
The DNA here is from genome assembly GCA_035263265.1 of Actinomycetes bacterium. GTDB lineage: Bacteria > Actinomycetota > Actinomycetes > JAKEEW01 > JAKEEW01 > DATAFN01. The sequence goes on along the minus strand of DATFRM010000014.1, from coordinate 683 downwards.
TACGGCCCGCGGATGTTCAACAAGCCGGATTCCCGGTTCTTCCGCAAGGAGTACGTGGACAAGGCCGAGTACTACTTCCAGAAGTTCGGCCCGGCCAAGGCGGTAGTGCTCGCCCGGTTCATCCCGATCGTGCGGACCTTCCTGAACCCGGTTGCCGGCGTGCTCGGAATGCCGGCCCGTACGTTCTTCGTCTGGAACGTCGTCGGTGCGGTGCTCTGGTCCGTAGGCGTCGTCCTGCTTGGCTACTCGGTCGGAGCCCGGCTGGAGGGCAGTGTCGACCGCTACCTGCTGCCGGTGATCGCGCTGATCATCCTCGTCTCGGTGGTGCCGATCCTGGTGGAGCTGTACCGGCACCGGCGGGCCGCCCGTTCCACGGATCCGGCCAGCAAGCGCTAACGCTCCGCGGCCAGTCGGCCGGAGGAGTGCACTGTCACCCGAGGGCGCTGCCGGCCAGCCACTGCGACCAGGTCAGGTTCCAGTCGCCGTAGCCATTGGTCAGCTCCATCGGTTTGGATGTGCCGACAGTGTCGACCACGTCGCCACGAATCGAGTGCTCGTAGAACCACTTCCCGTTCTCGGTGCTCATGCCGACACAACCGTGGCTGACGTTGGCGATCCCGTGGTACGGCGCGGACCATGGGGCGGCGTGCAGAAACTCGCCCGAGTTGGTGACCGCGACCGTC
>DATFRM010000013.1:0-7897 GCA_035263265.1 Actinomycetes bacterium | reverse complement strand
CCAGTCCTGTCGGCGCTGGCTTTCGGCAGGGATGGCTCCGCGCTCGACCAGGGCCCGCCACCTGACCCTCAGAGCCTGCGCCAACGAATACCCCACCCAGGCCACGCTCAACCGAGACAGGTGGCTTGCGCCGATCATCGCACGGTGGCGCCAACCAACCGTCTGGGTAACGGATGGCCGGGTGGTGGGCTGGGCGGGCCTCGGCGCGACAGCAGGCGTGGTTCGGCTCGGAGGTGATGTCGCCTGGATCTCACCCTCAGTGGGTGAGATCCAGCGCAGCCAGCGCGTCCAGCATCGAAAAGGTACGGATTCGGCTGGCAGGACGCAGTGGCCAGACTGTGCCTCAGCCTCGCCACCAGCGCCGTTCGCATTGAGGGCCAGCCGTCAGCCGACAAGACCTGCCGGGCGACATAGGGCTCACGGCTGCGCTAGCCACCCGTAACGGGCGCTTCACCTTCTGGGTTATTTCCCCTCTCACCCTTTTCAGATGAGCCGATTGGATTACGCTGCACTCGGATGACTACGTAGCCGTTCAATCGGCATAGGCGGATGCCGGTCCTGGTCATCTCTCTCGGGCGGGGCGCACCAGGGCGGGGAGGTGCGGGTCGTGGATGTTGTCACACTGCCTCTCGTAGGTAGGGGCGCTCGCGTCAGATGCGACTGGGAGCAAGTCGTCGCGGGGTTGGGTGCGGGCTTCGCCGCGCCGCCGAGCGCCCCCGTATTTGTCACCTGTAGTGGGTGGGTCACGTCCAACCGGGGGCGGACCGAAATTCACAGATACCTCATAGGGTCGTGACCGGAATGGCTGTTGCTACCGAGCACATGGTTGCTCAACCCGATCAATCGATTAGGCCGCTTCCGCAGCCGAGCGAAATTCCTCGTTTCGAATTCGAGGTACTTCCGCGCCCCCGACTGTGGGATCTGTTGGACGATGCGCTGCGGTGCCGCACCGTCCTGCTGTGCGCGTCCGCAGGATTCGGGAAAACCGTGTTGTGCGCGTCCTGGCTGAACCGACGAGCCCCGCGTGGCCGCACGGCATGGGTGACGCTCGAAGCGGAAGATCGCGAACCCGCACGATTCTGGGCACGCATCGCAACTGCGCTGTCCGGGTCGAACGCACAGGCCGGTTTGGTGGACGCCGGGCCGGCGCATCGCAACCTGCTGAAACGCCGGATGGACGAGCTCGGCCAGGCGCCGGACCCGGTCACCCTGGTACTCGACGACGTTCATGTACTCGCCGACTCACCCGCGGTGGACGAGCTGGACTTTCTGCTCCGCCAGGCTCCGTCGACCTGTCGGGTGATCCTCCTCTGCCGCCGGGTGCCCGGCCTGCAACTTGCCCGGCTCCGCCTCGCCGGTCAGCTCGCGACCATCGATCCGGCCGATCTGGCCTGTACGCCGATGGAGGTCCGGCAGCTCCTGGAGATGCACGGAACTGTCGCCGACCACAGCCAGCTCACCCAGCTGGTGGAGTACACGCAGGGCTGGATCGCTGGTCTGCGGCTACTTGTCCTCGGCAGCAACGCCGCCGGCGGCCGGGACTTCGGCTGGCGCGGCGTTGACGAATGCGAGCTCGTCACCGACTACGTGCGCGACGAGTTCCTGGCCGGCCAAGACGAGGAGCGGCGTACGCTCCTGCTGCGGACGTCGTTGGCCGAGACCTTGACGGCCGAGCTGGCCGACATGCTCTCCGGTTCGGGGAACGGCGCTCGCATCCTCGACCAACTGCGGCGGGAGCACGGATTCGTCGAGGCGGTCGACGGGCAGGCCGGCACCTACCAATATCACCCGATGATTCGCGGTGTTCTGCGTGCCGAGCTCGAGCGAGACCTTCCCAGAGAGATTCCGGTGCTCCACCACCGGATGGGCCGGTGGCATCAGAAGCACGGCCGGCCGGTGGAGGCACTGCGATGTGCGCTCGCGGCCGGCGACAAGGAGTCGGTCTACCGACTGCTGGCTGACGACGACGTCGTTCTCTACGCCGCTAACCCGGAGCCCGATGTCGAACGGCTACTGGATGATCTAGCGGCCGATCTCGCGGTCGAAGATCCGGCGGTAACCACCGCGCTTGCCGCGACCCGGCTACGTGCTCGCGATGTCGAAGGGACCCGTGCCCTGCTCGACGAGGCGGAAGTCGCGGCCGCTATCGCGCCGGCCGAATCGGCTCGGCTCTACGAGCTCAAGCACGCAGCGCTTCGGTTGGCGATCGCCGTTCAGGACGGCCCACTCGATCCACATCTGCAGGTAGCGGGCTGGCGCGCGGCCGAGTCCGCCCGGGGACGGCTGAGCGGAATCGCCGAGCACCGCGCCCGCGCCTGGCTGGTCGCAATCCTCGGCATCACGCATCTGGCGCAAGGCGAGCTGCCACCTGCCCGCCATGCGCTGCACATGGCGGAGCGGGATCTCAGCACGGTCGGCCCGCGCGCGTGGCATGAGCGCGTCACTGGCTGGCTCGCGCTGGCCGAGGCGACCGATGGACGGCTCACCCGAGCGCAGCGGCTGGCGGACCAGGTGCCCTCGGACTCGCCTTTCGCCGGACTAGCCCAGGCGACGCAGGCGTTGGTGCACGTCGAGCAGGCCGAGCACGTCCGGGCGCAACAGCTGCTCGGGTGGGTAGATCCCTGGCCGGTCGACTGCCTGTTGGGCGAACCCGATCCGGGGACGGTGTTGGGCGGCGTTCGCTACCGGCTCTGCCGCGCCCAGGCTGATCTGGGGCGCGCATTCCTGGCGCTCGGCCAGATGCGTGACTCGGCCGGAACGTATGCGACCGCCCTGGCGCCACTGCTGGCGGTGGCCGAAACGGACCTGGCGCCGGCACTGCCCGGAGCCGACGTGGATGCGCGGCTCGATGCGATCGACTGGCCGGATGACGACTCGCAGCGGGCAGTCTGGCCGGTGGGCCGGGATCTGCTGCGCGCCTGGCGCCGGGTGGAAGGCGATCCGGTGGCCGCGATCGAGCTCGCGACCGGAATCCTCGAACGCCGGGCAAACGTGGCCCGGCATCTGGACCGGATCTCCGCGATGCTCGTCCGAGCGGTTGGCTATCGCCGGCTCGGCCGGAAGGACGTCGCCGCGGCGCAGCTCGACGATGCATTGGCCCTGGCCGCACCGGAGGACGCTCGGCAGGTCTTCATCGACTGCGGCAAACCGGTGCGTGCCCTGCTCACGGTGCTCCTCCCGGCCGAGAGCAGGTTTGCCGGGTTCGCGGCCGGGATCCTCCAACGCTTCGAGAGCCCGATCGGTCCTCGAACGATCAACCACAGTGGCGGCAAAGGTGAGCTGACCGAGAGCGAGCGCGAAATCATGCGCTACCTGTCCTCACATCTCACCAACGAGGAGATCGCCGCCGACCTGTGTTTGTCGGTGAACACGGTCAAAACCCACCTTCGGGCCATCTACCGGAAACTCGGAGTCAGCAGCCGGCGCGCGGCGATCGCGGCGGCAGGGGCTCGGGGTTTGTCGTAGCGGCCCGGGGCGGCAAGGTGGCCGCACATCACCCATTACGGGTGATGCCGGCTACGCGAGTCACATGCAGTTGACGACATGGTGAGGAATCGGGGTCCCAGCAGCGCAGATATCTCCGCGGGCGGGCGAACCGGTGAGAGGATCACGGTATGGAAGTTCTCGCCGACGGGACGGCACGGACCGCGATCGACGACGTGCCACCGCAGCATCCAGCCGAGCCGCAATCCGACGGCGCCGCCACGGGTTCGGTCTCGCCGACCGTACTGATCCGGATACCGCTGGGGCTAGCCATGCTGGTCGCCGAGCGTATCCGTGCCGATCTCAATACCGATCTACGCGCGGCCGGCACCGGAACCGCGTTCCTCGTCGGCCTCGGCGACGCCGCCGTGGCGACCGCGAGCCGAGTGGCGCGGGCGTTTATTCAGGCCGGTCAGCGGCCGGCCAGAGTCGCGGTCGGGCTGGCCGAAAGCGGCTTGAACACGCCGCCGCTGCGCTTTGCCCGGGAGCCGGCACTCCGGCTGCAAGCGGTCGCCAGCGATCGGTTCCAGGCGACGGTCTTGCGCGGTCGCGCGATCACCACGACGGCGCGGGCCGAGGCGATCGCGTTTCTCAATGCGGAGTCGGCTAACGGCATCGCGTGGGTACAACAGCAGGTCACGCCGACGCTGATCGACGACCTCACGACTGATCCCAAGGTTCGCGAGCTCGCGATGGGACAGGCGCAAGGCGCGCTCGCCGACGCCGCCCGAGAGCTACGACAGCGCAGCGCGAGCGCGGACGGATGGGTCGAGTCCAGTGTTCGCCGGCTGTTCGGCCGGTCCCAGTCGCGATCGGCACCGCTCGGTCCACAGCCGGCCGACGGTTGAGATGCGGTCCCCGAGATGCGGCCCGAAGCACCTGCCTCAATGAACCGGCAAGCCGAGACGCCGGGCACGCCCGCAACGGAACTAGCGGAGATACCGCGTGATGCGCACGCCGGCATCGTGTCCCGGGTGGCCGCGCTCGGGCTGGATGTTGTGGCCGTGACGCTGGTCGCGGCGGTCGTCACCGGGATGGCTCTGGCCGCTTCCGAGGTCATGCTCGGCCGAGTCCCGGCCTGGGTGCAGGTGCCGACCGCGATCGCTGTCAGCCTGCTGCCGGTGACCTACTTCACCCTGGCCTGGTGGCTGGTCGGCCAGACTCTTGGCGCGGTAGCCATGGGAATCGAGGTGCGGGACGCCGCCGGCCGGTCGTTGCGATTCCCGCGTGCGTTCATTCGGGCCGCAGCCGGGTTGCTGCTCGCCCCGATCTGGCTGGTCGGAATGATCCTGATCTTGTTCGACCGCCGGCGGCGCGCTCTGCTGGACCTGGCGGTCGGAACGATTGTGGTCTACCGTCCGGAGTCCCCCGCCAGCTAGCAATCCCGGGGCGCGAGTGTGCAGATCACCCCGCCGGGGTGACGCGGCTGTACCGGCCCTCCGGCCACGATCAGTGCAATTACCTGTCCGGGATGGGTTCGAGAGGCTGGCACCAAGTGATGGAACAGCCGCAGCCGGAAGACACGCACGCACCAGAAACGTCGTCCGAGCAGCCGGAGCAATCCGCGCCGCCAGACCGGCCTGAGCAGCCGGAGCAATCCGCGCCGCCAGACCGGCCGGAGCAGCCGGCGAGCGGCAGTGATCTAGACGCGGACGACCGAGCGGAGTTGGCCCGGCTACGGGCGGAAGCGGCGGCCCCGGAGAGGGAGCGGCCATCTAGGTGGCGCTTCATCGCGGCGGTCGTCTGCGTGGTGTTAGCGGCATTGCTGACGACACCGGCAGCGATCGCATACTGGGGGCAACGAACGCTGAACGACACCGAACGCTACGTGGACACCGTCGGCCCCTTGGTGGACACGCCGGAAGTGCAGGACGCCGTAGCGACGAAGATCATCGATGTATTCGAGCAGCGCGTTGACATCGAGGCGATCCTCAACCAGGTGTTCGCGGGTGTCATCACCGACCGACCGCGGCTGCAGCAACTGGTAGGGCCGTTGACTGCCGCGATCAACGGGTTGATCGAGCGCGAGGTACGCGAGTTCGTTGCCACGGATGAGTTTGCAGACCTCTGGAGAAATATTAGCGCCCGGGCCCAGCAGACTCTTGTGCGTCTTCTGCGGGGTGGTGAGGAGTCCGGCGTTGTCTCACTCCAGGGCGATCAGGTCGTTCTGGACGTTTCGGAAGCCATCGACCAGGTCAAACAGCGCTTGGTCGCGCGCGGGCTCACGATCGTGGAAAACCTGCCCGTGCCCGAAACAGACCGGCAGATCGTATTGATCGAGGCGCCACGGCTCAAGCAGCTCCGCACGATCTACGCGTTCGCGAATCCGCTGGCCCAGTGGCTGATCTTCCTGGTAGCAGGGCTCTACCTGGCCGCGCTGCTGCTCGCGCGCCGCAGGCCGCCCATGGTCGTGACGGTCGGGGTACTGCTGACGGTCAACGCGCTGCTGCTGGCACTGGCACTATCGATCGGGCGGCAGCTGTTCATCGACCAGCTGGCGGGCACGACGTTCGGTCCGGCGAGCAGAGTCTTCTACGACACGCTTCTTGCCTACCTTGACCGCGGCCAGCGGGTGTTCTTCTGGCTGGGTCTGATCGTGATCGTGGTCGGCTGGTTCATTGGGTCCAACAGGTACGGAACAGCTGTGCGTACGACCGTGACAGGTGGCCTGGAAGCGATCGGTGCTGCGCTTGCTGTTGGCCCGGTCGGCGGTGCCGGCCGGTGGGTTACGGCGAACGCACGATGGGTGCGGCTCGCCGCGGGCCTGCTGGGTGTCGTAGTCCTGCTCTGGGGCAACGACGTTTCGCCATCGCGGCTGCTCTGGTCGCTCGTGTTGGTGCTCGTGGTATTGGCCGGCGTGCAGATCCTAGTCGGAGCCGGCCGGGGGACGGGTGCCGTTCAACCCCTACCGCCAACCGACGCCGCAGGCAGCGCACCCGCATGAACGCGGCGGCCGTTGCCCGCATGCCGCTCTCTACCAGTGCGACAACGCGGGGCCGCGCGGTCAGGAACGCCGCGCGGCCCTCGTTTCAGCTAGCCGATGCCCCCAGTGTGGCTAGAGGGCTTCGGGAGTGCTGTACCTCGCCAGTCCCCAGATGGCTCCGACTGCCAGCCCGATGAGGATGATCGACCACACCGGGTAGTACGGCACCCACATAAAGTTGGAGATGGCGCTGAGCACGGCCAGGATGATGCCGATCACGCGGGCCCACAGCGCGCCGCTGAGCAGGGCAAATCCGGCCAGAGCCACCACGGCACCAAGGATGAGGTGAATCCATCCCCAGCTGGTCAGGTCGAACTTGAAGGTGTACTCGGACACCTTGACATAGAACTCGTCGTCCAACAGGGCGACCAGGCCTTGGATGGCCTGGAGGATCCCCAACATGATCATCAGGGTGGCTGCGAATACCGCGAACCCGACCGCCCACGGAGAGACTTCGCGCGCCGCCCGCTGTCCGGTATCGGACATCAGTTATCCCTTCCACGGTGGCCGGTTACGGGGCCGGCCACTGCCTCATCTGCTGTCTTGATCATCCTGCGAGAGCGGCCGGCGACGGATCACCCTCAGCAGGTGATCCGGTTCCGGAACTGGTCGCGCCCAGCAATCGGAGCGGCGGCGCGACTGAGGTTCACCCCCGGCGGGTGACGAACCGTTCGGAGTGCCGATGCCTACTGGACGGTCCTCGCGGTCCGCCTCCGCGGTTGCCGCGGGCCCGGCTATGCCACCGGGATCCCCGTCTCTGGCTCCGCACCCGGGCGTTTTGCACCGCCAAGCTCAGCGCCGATCACCGCAGCCGCCACCAACAGGATGCCAAGGACCGTCAGCCAGGACAGCAGCGCGAACGTGACGCCGATGACGCCATAACGATCCGCGTTGCGCTCGATCAGATTGGGCATCCAAACGGCGGAGAACAGGCTCAACGCCTGCTGGCCGGCGGCTGCCGCGATCGCTCCGGGCACGAGGAGCCGCCATGCGACTCGGCCGCCGAGCAAGAGGTGCTGCAGCAGGAGCCAGAGCCCGACTGCCAGACAGGCGCGGAGGATAAACGTGATCGCCGAACCGGCCGGGATGCCACGGAGCAAACTGGCGAGCAGGGACAGCAGTATCAGCTGCGTGAGCAGGACGCTGAGCGCCGCGGCACCGTTGAGAGTGCCGCGCAATCCTGGCGGCAGTTGCCAAGCCGCCTCGTAGGCCCGCTGCATCGACCGGGCGAGACTGAGACTCGAAAAGATCAGCAGAAGGATGCCGCCGAGAGCCAGTGCACCACCCGAGTCCGGCGGCCGGGCGAACAAGGTGCGCACCGCCTCGGCCGATTCTCCGGACAGGTGGAACCGCTGAATGAGGCCGTCGCCTACGCCGGATTCACCTGGAAGTAGCGAGGCGATCACGATCAGCAGCGGGACGAAGGCGGTG
>DATFRM010000012.1:0-4340 GCA_035263265.1 Actinomycetes bacterium | reverse complement strand
AGCGCCGTGTCCTCGTCGCTGAACTGCTGCACGGTGATGACCGGGCCGAACACCTCGTTCTGGATGATTTCGTCGTCCTGGCGCAGGTCGGAGACCACGGTCGGGGCGTAGAAGTAGCCGTGCTCGCCGACCCGGTTGCCGCCGATGGGCAGTGACGCGTGGTCGGGCAGCCGGTCGATGAAGCCGGTGACCCGGTCCAGCTGGTTGGGGTTGTTCAGCGCGCCGTACAGCACGTCCTCATCGTCCGGCGCACCGGTCTTGGTGTTCTTGGCCTGCTCGGTCAACGCGGCCACGAAGTCGTCGTGGATGCGCGGACCGGCCAGCACCCGCGTGGCCGCGGTGCAGTCCTGCCCGGCGTTGAAGTACCCGGCCACCGCGATCGCCTCGGCTGCCGCCTCGAGGTCGGCATCGTCGAACACCATCACCGGAGCCTTGCCGCCGAGCTCGAGGTGCACCCGCTTGAGATCACGCGCCACCGACTCGGCCACCTCCATGCCCGCCCGAATCGATCCGGTGACCGACACGAGCTGCGGGATCTCATGGGTGACCACGGCCCGCCCGGTGTCCCGGTCGCCGGCGACCACGTTGAACACGCCAGGCGGCAGGTGCTCGGCCATGATCTCGGCCATCAGCAGCGTCGATACTGGTGTGGTGTCGGATGGCTTGAGCACCACGGTGTTACCAGCGGCCAGCGCCGGCCCGAACTTCCACACCGCCATCATGAACGGGTAGTTCCACGGGGTGACCTGCGCGCAGACCCCGATCGGCTCACGCCGGACATACGAGGTGTGCCCGGTCATGTACTCGGTGGCGGCCTTGCCCTCGAGCATCCGGGCCGCACCGGCGAAGAACCGGATCTGGTCGACGGCCGGCGGGATCTCCTCCGAGCGGGTCAGCCCGATCGGCTTGCCGGTGTTCTCGACCTCGGCCGCGATGAGCTCCTCCGCCCGCGCCTCGAACGAGTCGGCGATCCGCAACATCGCCAGCTGCCGCTCAGCCGGCGTGCTCTGGCTCCAGCTCTCGAACGCCTCCGCGGCTGCCTTGGCCGCCCGGTCGACGTCCGCGGCGCCGGACAGCGGAGCCTTGGCGAACACCTCACCGGTGGCTGGATTGATCACGTCGGAGTAGCGGCCATCGGCCGGCTCCACGTACTCGTTGTTGATGAAGTTGCGCAGGACGCGCGGCTCGCTCACGGCTTCTCCAGTGTGCTGATCGGCTCCGGTCAAACGAGATCCTGGGCCGGGCAAAGCCGGCCGGGAGGCCCGGATCCGGACAGGTCCGGACGCGGGGAGCCTAATACGGAAATTCGCTCTCCGGGAGGCCCTGGACAATTGATTCAGTCATCAACTAGCCAGTTGAGCGACGGAATCGCTTGCCAACCGCATATCCCTCAGCGAGGATGCCAGCCGTGAACCGCCGCGACCGAGCCGGTAACTCCGGCGTGCAGCTCGATGACGTCTCTAAGGCGATCATCGAGCAGTTGCAAGAGGACGGGCGCCGCCCATACGCGACCATCGGCAAGGCGGTGGGCCTGTCCGAGGCCGCGGTCCGGCAGCGGGTCCAGCGGCTCCTGGACGCCGGTGTCATGCAGATCGTCGCGGTGACCGACCCGCTGCAGGTCGGGTTCAACCGGGAGGCGCTGATCGGAGTGACCGTCGAGGGCGATGTGGTCCCGGTCGCCGACGCGATCGCCGATCTTCCCGAGGTGAGCTATGTGGTGCTCACCGCCGGATCGTTCGATGTGCTCTGCGAGGTCGTCTGCGAGGACGACGATCACCTCCTCGATGTGATCAACGATCGGATCCGCTCGATCAGTGGAGTCCGGAGCACGCACAGCTTCGTCTACCTGAAACTGCGCAAACAGACATATGCCTGGGGTACCCGATGAATGACCTTCCCGCCCGAACCGACGCCAGCGAGCTGTCCCGGAGTGCGTACGACCACCTGTGGATGCACTTCACCAGGATGTCGTCGTACGAGAAGTCGGACGTCCCGGTCATCGTGCGCGGCGACGGCCCCTACATCTTCGACGCGAACGGCAAGCGCTACCTCGACGGGTTGGCCGGTCTGTTCGTCGTGCAGGTCGGTCACGGCCGGACTGAGCTCGCCGAGGCCGCGTACAAGCAGGCGCAGGAGCTCGCGTTCTTCCCGCTGTGGTCGTACGCGCACCCGAAGGCGATCGAGCTCGCCAACCGGCTGGCAGACCTGGCGCCCGGCGACCTGAACGAAGTGTTCTTCACCACCGGCGGCGCGGAAGCGGTCGAGTCGGCCTGGAAGGTGGCCCGTTCGTACTTCAAGCAGGTGGGCAAGCCGACCAAGCACAAGGTGATTAGCCGCTCGATCGCGTACCACGGCACCACGATGGGCGCACTGTCGCTGACGGGTATCCCGGACGCGAAGGCCGACTTCGAGCCGCTCGTACCAACCGCGATCAAGGTGCCGAACGCGAACTTCTACCGGGCGCCGGAGCACGGCGATGACCCGGCGATGTTCGGCCGCTGGGCCGCCGATCAGATCGCGGCCGCGATCGAAATGGAGGGCCCACAGACGGTTGCCGCGGTGTTCCTGGAGCCTGTGCAGAACTCCGGTGGTTGCTTCCCGCCGCCGCCCGGCTACTTCCAGCGGGTCCGGGAAATCTGCGACGAGTACGACGTGCTGCTCGTCTCCGACGAGGTGATCTGCGCGTTCGGCCGGCTCGGCGAGTACTTCGGCGCCACCAAGCACGGCTACCAGCCGGACATCATCACCTGCGCCAAGGGCATGACCTCCGGGTACTCCCCGATCGGCGCGATGATCGCGTCCGACCGGATCATGGAACCGTTCCGGCACGACGACAAGATGTTCGCGCACGGGTTCACGTTCGGCGGCCACCCGGTCTCGGCCGCGGTCGCGCTGGGGAACCTCGACATCATCGAGCGCGAGGACATCCTCGGTAACGTCCGCCGCAACGAGGGCGCGTTCCGGGCCACCCTGGAGAAGCTGTACGACCTGCCGATCGTCGGCGATGTCCGCGGCGACGGCTACTTCTACGGGATCGAGCTGGTCAAGGAAAAGGCGACCAAGGAGACGTTCGACGACGACGAGTCGGAGCGGCTGCTGCGCGGATTCCTGTCCAAGGCGCTGTTCGACGCCGGCCTGTACTGCCGAGCCGACGACCGCGGCGACCCGGTCGTCCAGCTGTCGCCGCCACTGATCTGCGACCAGTCGCACTTCGACGAGATGGAGCAGATCCTGCGCGCTGTCCTCAGCGAGGCGTGGACCCGGATCTAGCGCGCGTATGGAGCACGCTGGCTCGACCGAACGTACCCGGCTGCGCCGGCTGCCGGAGAAGGCGTCGTTCGACCGGGCGGAGGTACACCGGATCCTGGACGCCGGCCGGGTGGCGCACGTTGCCGTGGTCGGCGACCGCTCGGGCCGCCGGCCGACCGATCCCGGCCTGGACGATCCGGCCCAGCCCTACGTGGTGCCGGTCGCTTACGCTCGCGACGGTGACCGGGTGCTGTTCCACGGCTCAACCGGGTCGCGGCTGTTCCGGGCGCTGGCCGGCGGGTTGCCGACCTGCTTCACGGTGACCCATCTCGATGGGCTGGTACTGGCCAGATCCGCGTTCGAATCGTCGATGAACTACCGCAGCGTGATGGTGCTCGGACGGTGTAGTGCGCTGACCACCGCTGCCGACAAGCTTGCCGCGCTCGAGGCTGTGTCCGAGCACCTGATGCCCGGTCGCTGGGCGGATGTTCGGCCACCGACGGCGAAGGAGCTGGCCGCCACCTTGGTGCTGGCGCTGCCGCTGGACGAATGCTCGGCCAAGGTGTCCACCGGGGGTCCGACCGACGACCCGGCTGACCTGGACCGGCCGACCTGGGCCGGGGTGATCCCGATCCGGACGGTGCTCGAACCACCGGTGGTCGCGGCAGATCTGCGGGTCCCGGCGCCGGTGCCCGGCTACATCGAGGACTGGAAGTGATCGCTGGGCGCGACTACCGCGAGCTGTCGTTCTGGCACGAGACCGCGGGCGACGACCTGGTGCCGCGACCAGTTCTGGACCGCGACCTGGACGTCGACGTGGCGGTCGTCGGCGCCGGCTTCACCGGTCTGTGGACCGCGTACTACCTGCGCCGACTCGACCCGTCGATCCGGGTCGCGGTGCTCGAGCGGGAGATAGCCGGATTCGGCGCCTCCGGTCGCAACGGCGGCTGGTGTTCGGCGCTGTTTCCGGCGGAGCCGGCCGAGGTGGCGCGGCGATACGGCCGAGCGGCGGCGCTCGCGATGAGCCGCGCAATGATCGACACCGTCGACGAGGTCGGCCGGGTGGTCGCTACCGAGGGCATCGACTGCCA
>DATFRM010000011.1:0-2046 GCA_035263265.1 Actinomycetes bacterium | reverse complement strand
GCGGCACTGGCCGAGACCGACCGGCTCACCCGGCTGGCCGAAGATCTGCTGCTGCTGGCCAGGGAGCGGGCCGGGATGCTGATCCTGGCCCGGGAGCCGGTGGACCTGCTGGAGCTGGCCACCGATGAGGCGAAGCGGCTCGGGCCACCGCTCGACCTGCACATCGAGGTGGTCGGGTCGCCCGCGGTAGTCGCCGCCGACCCGGATCGGCTCCGCCAGGTGCTGGGCAATCTGGCGCACAACAGCGCCACGGCCGGGGCGCGCTCGGTACAGATCCGGATCGGTCGAGACCGCGAGGCGGTCACCATCCAGTTCGCGGATGACGGGCCGGGGTTCCCGGCCGAGGTCCAGGACTCCGCGTTCGATCGGTTCGTCCGGGCCGATCGGGCTCGGACGCCCGGCAGCACAGGTGCCGGCCTCGGCCTGTCGATCGTGCGCGCGATCATCGCCGCGCACGCCGGCACAGTCGAGGCCGGAACCGGCGCTCCGCTTGGCGGCGCCGTCGTAACCGCGCGCCTGCCGCTCTCGTGATCAGTGGGCGCCGACTGCGGCGATCACGTCCACCTCCACGAGGAGCCCCGGCTTGGCCAGCCGTGATACCTCCACCAGAGTGCTCGCCGGCGGCGGTACCGGGACTCGGCGGCGGACGACAGACCGGTACGCATCGATCGCGCTCAGATCGGTGAGGAAATGCCGAATGCTGACCAGATCCGCAAGCGAGGCGCCCTGGTCGGCCAGGATCCGGTCCAGGCAGTCGAAGATGTGCTCGGCCTGGGCCTCGATGTCGCCTTCGCCGACCAGATTGCCGTCCTTGTCCACCGCCACCTGGCCGGCCACGAACAGTAGGTCGCCGACCCGGACCGCATGCGAGTAGTGCCCGATCGGCGGCGGCACCGAGGCCGGGTTGATCTTCTCTACCCGCACCGACCGTGACGTGCCGGAGCCGGCCGGGATGCGGCCAAGGATCGCGGTGACGTCCAGGTCACCCAGACCCGCATCCTCCGCGGCGGCCAACCGGGACCGCGCTTGCGCCGCCAGGCTGAGTACCGGCGAACCCCGCTCGGATCCGGTGGACAGCGCCAGGTCCTTGGCGGCCAACGACAGCGCGAACTGGGTCGGCTGGTCCGCCTGCAGTGCCGGGCGGGCCCGCTGCAACAGCGGCGCGATCGGGGTCGCGTCCAGCGCGTCCAGCACGGTCCTCCGGTCCAGTCCAAGCTCGGTCGCGTACGCCAGCGTCTCGGCGAGCAACACGTGCATCGGCACGGTCACGCTCATCACGGCCAGCTTGAGCGCCGCGCCCACGCCTAGCGGACCCACGTGCCGCACCGAGCCGAGCACCTCCAGCACCGGCCGGACTCGCGCGACGTCCGGCTCCGAACCGCCGGCGTAGATGTCCAACGTGCCGGCCTCGACCTGCCGAAGGCTCCCGCGCACCGGCGCGTCCACCATGGCGACCGCGGCCGGCAGCCGGGACCGGATCTCGGTGACCGAGTCCGGCCCGATCGTGGACATCTCCAGGAGTAACGAACCGTCTGGCATCGCGGCCGCGACATCGTGCGCACCGAACAGCGCGTCGGATACCGAGGTTCCATCGGTCAGCATCGTCACGATCACGTCCGCCCCGGTCACCGCCGAACGGGCCGAGTCGGCCATTTGCGCACCCGGCACCGGTTCGCCCGGTGTGCGGTTCCACGCGGTCACCTCGAAACCGGCGTCGGCCAGCCGGCCGGCCATCAGCGCACCCATGCGCCCGAGTCCGAGAAAGGCGATCATGTCGGCAACGCTATGTCGTGCCGTTCAATGCGACCAACGACTAATTCCGATGGCAGGCATGCGCTGTCGGCATGGCTCTCGGGACGCACCGGCGCACTTGTGGTTCCGTGATCACGGTCCGAATCGCTCGGGTCGCCTGATCACGGAAATCTGAGTACAGCTTTTCGCACCCCAATTCTCCGTGATCAAGGAACCTCGGGGCGTGGCACCGCTGCGGCGCTACGATCACGGCATGCAAGATCTGGCGCCCGATATCGTTCGGCAACGCCTGCT
>DATFRM010000010.1:0-3973 GCA_035263265.1 Actinomycetes bacterium | reverse complement strand
ATACGTGCTCGGACCGGTGATCGGTGCCGCCCTGGCCGTACTGATCTACGGATGGCTCGCCAGGTTGATGCCTGACGACGAGCTTTCGGAGGACATCGAGGACGAGGAGCCTCCGGCCGACCTGGACGAGGGGGCGGACCTAGACAGCCGGGTCGACGCGGACGAAAACGGCGCGACGGAGCCCACCCCGCTGTGAGACCGAGGTCGTCCCGGCGGAATTGTCAGGATCCGCCGGGACGACTGTCCGCGGATCGTGATTCCCTGGTCCCGTGACCGAGGAACTCGTGCCGCTGCGGCTGGTGGCAGAACTGACCGACGCCTCGCTGCAAAGCGGTGGCTCGGCGGCTCCGCAGGTCTGGCCGACCGGATTCAGCCCACTCGACACCTACCTGGGCGGCGGGCTGCGAGCCGGTGAGCTGACCCTGCTCGGCGGTGCTCAGGGTCTGGGCAAGACGACGTTCGCGCTGCAGATTCTGCGGTCGGTCGTCGCGGCCGGCGGTTCGGCGGTGTACTTCTCCTACGAGCACGATCCCGCGACGATGTTCGCCAGGTTGCTGTGCGTGGAATCGGCTGGTAGCGGCTACGGCGCCCAGTTCGACGGCCTGCAACTCCGTCAGGTGCGCGAGATCTTGGAGAACGCGACCGGCGACGCGCGCACCCTGCGCGAGCGGGTCAGCGGGATCCCGGGCGGGCTGCCGGCGGTGGATGGCATACAGGCGTACGGTGACCGGCTGTTCCTGCACCGGTCCACCGCGGCTCAGACCGGGATGGCTCAGATCAACACGCTGGTCAAGGGCTTAGCCGACGATGCCCCGCTGGTCGTGGTCGACTACCTGCAGAAAGTCGCCATGCCGGGCGCGCCGCTAATGGTCGAGGACGAGCGGGTCACCCTGGTCGTCGAGGGTCTGAAGGATCTGGCGCTGGAGTTCGGGGTCCCGGTGCTGGCCATCGTCGCGGCCGACCGCGAGGGTGTCGCGCCGGGGGTACGGCTGCGCATCCACAATCTGCGCGGGTCGACCGCGCTCGGCTACGAGGCCGACGTGGTGCTGCTGCTGAACGAGAAGTACGACGTCGTGGCCCGGCACCACCTGGTCTACGACATCGGCAACGCCGAACGGTTCCGGTCCTACGCGGTGGTGTCGGTGGAGAAGAACCGGTCCGGCGTCGCGCATGTCGACCTGGAGTTCCGTAAGCGCTTCGACCAGGGCCGGTTCGAAACCGACGGCAAGCTGGTGGCCGAGCGCCTGGTCGACGAGCGAATCTTCACCGAGTAGCCCCGGGCCGGCGAACTCGGGCAGGCGCTGCTCAGCGGGCGCTGAACGAGTGAGCGATGTCGATGGCGGCCGGACCGAGGACGATGACGAACAGTGCCGGCAGGATACAGAAGATCAGCGGGAAGAGGATCTTGACCGGCACCTTCTGCGCGCGCTCTTCGGCCAGCTGGGAGCGCCGGGTCCGCATCTCCTTCGCCTGCACCCGCAGGACCTGGGCAATCGGGATGCCGAACGTGTCGGCCTGCACCATTGACATGACGAACTGGCGCAGCTCGGGCACGTTGGTGCGCTCGGCCAGGCCCTTGAACGCCTCCGCCCGGCCCAGGCCGATCTGCATCTCCTGGAGCACCCGGAAGAACTCACCGGCCAGCGGGCCGGTGGTGTTCCGGGCAACCTGCTCGAGCGCGGCGTCGAACGCCAGCCCTGCCTCGACGGTGATCGTCAGCAGGTCGAGCGCGTCGGGCAGCTCGCGGCGCAACCATTCGCCCCGGTTGTAGGCCATCTGGTAGACGATCATGTTGGGGATGAAGTAGGCGCCGAAGCCACCGAGCATCGCGGCGACGATGATCTGGATTGTGGCGCCGCCTAGAGCCAGCGCGACCAGCGCGCCGATCAGGGCGCCGACCGCGAGGGCGAGCACCTTGTAGGCGAGTACCCGGTCGACGTCCCAGCTATCCGGACTGCCGGCTTCCGCGAGCCGGCGCTGGATGCGGGCGAGCTGGCCCCCCGGGGTGAGCATCCGGCCGAACCGCACGAGCCGTCGCAACCCGGGCCGCACTACCCGCTCGCCGAACGGGCGGTCCAGCTCGCGCTGCATATCCGCGGGGACGCCGTGATAGGACTCGATCGCGGTCAGCGAGCGGCGCATCTGAGCCCGCTCCGCGGAAATGGCACCGATCGTGATCAGCCCGACGACCAGGGCGAAAAAGATCGCCGCAAGCCCGATCACGAGCGCGACGCTGGTCACCGCTCAGACCTCCACATTCACGATCCTCCGCATCCAGAACACGCCGATCAGCAGCGCGCCGACACCGCCGAACAGCAGTCCGATCCCAAGTGGATCGGTGAACAGCTTCATCAGGTACTCGCGCCGAACCACGAACAGGTACAGCGCGAACAGGATCGGCAGGCCGGTGAGGATGTAGGCGGACAGCCGGCCCTCCGCCGAGAGCACCCGTACCTGGCGGCGCAGCCGTTCGCGTTCGCGCAGCGTCGCCGCGATCGTGGTGAGCAGCTCGGCCAGATTGCCGCCAACCTCGCGCTGGATCCGGACCGCCATGACCACCCAGCTGAAGTCCTCGCTGCTGGTGCGCTGGGCTACGTGCTCGAGCGCGTCCTCCACCGGCACCCCGAGCCGGGATTCCATGATGGCCCGGCCGAACTCGGTCGATACCGGTTCTGCCGCCTCGCGGGCGACCGTGTCCACCGCCTGGGGCAACGAGTAGCCGGCCGCTAGGCTGCCGGCGAGCAGCTGCAGCGTGGTCGGCAGCTGGTCCTCGAACTTCTGCCGCCGGCTGGACTTCTTGGAGCTCAGGTACAGATGTGGAGTCACCGCGCCGGCAATCAGGCCGAGCAGGCTCAATGGCAGGTCGCCACCGCTGATCAGCAGCAGCAGGAACGACGGGACGATGGCCGAGGCCGCATGCAGGAGCACCCACTCGGCGGGCCGGAGCGGGACCGCCGCGGCCTCCAGCCGGGCAGCGAGCTTGCCCTCCACATCCCGGCTGACGACGACCCGTTCGGCCAGATCCACGGCCGACCGGGCGATCGCGGAATCGCCTAGCCGGGAGCCCGAGCCATTACCGCCGCCGTCCTCGGCTCCCGATTCGGCCGACCGGATCGCGCCCGGAGCCATCGGGTTGGCCATGCTGTACTGCGCCAGCCGGCGCCGCATGTCGGCTCCCCGCCGATTGCCCGCGAACGCAGCGAACCCGAACCCGGCGATGACGGCCAGGCCGGCGAACAGCAGCATCCCCCCGGCCAGCAGCGCGGGATCGGAGTCGAAGAACCTCGCGCTCGGGTTGACCGGTGTTGGTCCGGACCGGGGGATCGGAGGTAGCGCCGCCTCGGTGAGCAGGCCATGTGCCGAGTCCGACAACAGCGCGGTACCGGCGGTCGCCTCAACGGCGACATCGAAATCGCCCGCCTGAATCGTGGCCGGCAGTGGCGCGGTGATCAGCACCTGCCTCGCGATCGCCTCGGCCGACTCCTCGAACAGCGATTCGAGATCGGTGCTGTCCGCCGTTTGCACGAGGCGCCCAGTGCCCGCGGTCGTCAGCTCCCCGAGCACCTCGATGTCTCCGTCGGCGAACGCGACCGCGTCGAGGTCGACGCCGGACGCGCGAAGGTTGTCAACCGTGCTGGGCAGATCTGCCGTGCTCGTTGTGTCATCGCCGTCGCTGAGCAGAACAATGCTGCGCACGCCGTTATCGCCTAGCTCGTCCAGCGCCAACTGAATCCCGTCGTACAGCGCGGTGCCGACACTGGTGTCGATCTGCCGCACCCGCTCGCGAACCTTGTCTCGATCGGTGATCGGCTCGACCGCGAGCGTGGCGTCCTTGGCGAAGGTGACCAGCCCGACCTTGACGTCGGCCGGAACGGTGTCCAGGAATGTTTCGGCCGCAGCCTTCGCCTCGTCGATGTCGTCCGCCATGCTCTCGCTCGCATCGAGCGCGAGCATCACGGAGCGGTCGACCGGC
>DATFRM010000009.1:0-10931 GCA_035263265.1 Actinomycetes bacterium | reverse complement strand
GACGGCGAGCATGGCGGCCACCAGGCCGAGAACCAACCGCACAAGCGCTGCGCCGGTCGTGGAGCTGCCCGTCATGGATCGGATACGCGCTCCCGGGCGAACGGGTTCCGGCGGTTGTTGGATCGGTTCGCTACCGTGCGGTCATGCCTGCTGCTCCGTCGATCGAGCTCGAGGTCGGTGCTCGCACCGTCAAGATCTCCAATCCCGATCGGGTCTACTTCGCCGACGTCGGCGTCACCAAGCTCGAAGTGGTACAGCACTTCATCGACTGCGGCGAGGGGATTCTGCGCGCGCTGTACCAGCGGCCGACCACGCTGGAGCGCTGGCCCTCCGGAGTGTTCGAGGGCGCGAAGCTGTCGACCCGAGGCGACAACAAGGGCGACGCGTTCTACCAGAAACGGGTTCCGAAGTTCGCGCCAGACTGGGTGGAGACCGCGACGATCGCGTTCCCGAGCGGCCGGACCGCCGACGAGGTCTGCCCGACCGAGGTCGCGACCGTGGCCTGGGCGGCCAATCTCGGCACGCTCACGTTTCACCCATGGCCGGTCCGTCGCTCCGATGCCGATCATCCGGATGAACTTCGCATTGACATCGATCCGCAACCGGGCACCGACTTCGCCGCTGCGGTGGCGGTGGCGGGCGAGCTGCGGGTGCTGCTGGACGAGCTCGGCATCGTCGGCTTCCCGAAGACCTCCGGCGGTCGCGGCATCCACGTCGCGATCCGGCTAGAGCCGCACTGGACGTTCACCGAGGTGCGGTATTCGGCGATCGCGATCGCCCGGGAACTGGAGCGGCGACGGCCGGATCTCGTTACCAGCGCGTGGTGGAAGGAGGAGCGCGGCTCGCGGATCTTCATCGATTTCAACCAGAACGCTCGCGACCGCACGATCGCGTCGGCGTACTCGGTGCGGCCGCGGCCCGGCGCGCCGGTCTCGGCCCCGTTGCGCTGGGATGAGCTCGCCGAGTGCGACCCGGCCGACTTCACCGTGCGGACGATGGCGGCCCGGTTCGCGAAGGTCGGTGACCCCAACGAGCGGATCGACGAGGTGGCGCACTCGCTGGAGCCGTTGCTGGACATGTTCGAGCGCGATAAACGCGATCGCGGCCTGGGCGACATGCCCTACCCGCCGGACTATCCGAAGATGCCCGGCGAGCCGCCCAGGGTGCAGCCGAGTCGCATCAACCCGCTGAACTGGGAGAACGTCGAGGATCCGGGCGCCAAGTGACCTAGGTCACCAAGCGGCGGGCTTGTTCGTCGACGTTGGCCTTTGCCTGGTCGGCCAGCGCAGCGGGCGTGAACGAGCCGACCTGGACGGTTCCCGGCGGTGGAGCGGTGCCCAGTCTCTTCTTGATCTCTTCTACGTCGACCTTGATGTCGTGAATGTCGCCGCGGATCTTGAGCAGCAGGGTGGCGAGGTGGCGCTGCGTGCCGTCGGGACCGCCAGGGCTGAACGGCGGGTTGGCGCTGGCACCACCGTCGTCCGGCCGCTTCTCGGTCCAGACGGCATCGGCAATCTCGTCAGGGGTGGGCATGGGTTCCTCCGGTGAGACGTTGCCCTGTGCGAGGTAGTGGTTCATCCGGGACTCGATCCTCGCCATCAGGCCCCAGGTCGGATTACACGGGCAGCTCTTGGCCGAGCAGCAGCGGTGGCCGTGCAGGGTCGCTGTCCTTCGTACGAAGCCGGCCAGGCGGTCAGCCGCCAAACAGCGGGCCATCGCCGTGATGTCCGCGTCGGTGACCGCGTCGCCGCAGTTGCGGGCCATCACATAGCCCCGCGCGTTGTAGTTCAGGTTCCAGTTCGGAGCCCGCAGCGACCGGCCGATGCTCGGGCAGCCCGCGGTGTTGCAAGTCGCACGCTCGTCGTCGTTGACGGTGTGCGCGCCACGTCGACCGATTGGCTGTCCCTCGTATGGGTGGCCATCGGGCAGGATCAACCGGTTGTAGCTGATCCCGGTGGCTGGAAACCGGAGCTTGCCGATCGCTTCGATGGCGCGAGCATGCGCGTCGTTGGACGAGTAGTTGCCGGGGTTGGTTACCGAGATGTGCACGAACTGGTGGTCGGCGGGCTCGTCCACTGCACGTGCGTTGGTGTAGTCGAAGTTGGAGTGCCACTCGCCTCGGTGGCGCAGTCTCATCCCCACCTCGGCCAGTTTGTGGCGTTCGGCGCTGATCGAGGTCATTCCGGTTGCCCGACTACGACCAATGTGTCGATCGGGGCGGCGGCCAGGTTGCGTTCCTCGAGATCGGACTCGTGCCGGCACACGGCAATCTCGTCGCCCGGCATGTCATCGTGACCGGTGACGTCCACGACGATCCACTGCTCGACGGGATTGTCGGGCGGCCAGCCGACCCGATCGCCCGGTATCGCTCTGCTCATCGCGCCTGCCGTCGTCTGAGAGTTGCCAGTGGATCTGACAGATCACCCTAGTCACGGATCCGCTCTACGTGTCAGTAGGTAGGGCGAAGCGGTGCGTCGAGCCTCCATCACGGCGAGCGACCGCTAGCCTCCGGATGTCGCTTACCGTGAGGAGTTCTGCTATGCGCAAAGCAACGTCGATCGTGGCGATCCTGGTCGGCATCATCATGGCAGCTGCCGGAGTGGTCACCTGGGTAGTCGTAAGCAACACCCTGTCGGACCAGAAGATCACTGTCGCTGACGACGCCGACTGCCTCGCCGGAAACGACGTCAACGGCCCGATCTCGGCCTACTGCCAGGCCAGAGTGATCGACAAGCACACGAAAGCGATCACCGGCGGTAAGACGTACGCCGAGCTAGGCCGGGACGATCCGCTTCGGGTAACGGCGGCGAACTCCGCTTTCCTGCAGGCCTCGCTGTTCACGTCGGTCGTCGCATTCGGCGTCGCGGCGATGGCCTTCGTCGTGGGGATTGTCCTGGCAATGATCGGATTCGCGATCAGACGCCCGGTCCCGGTCCGGACCGAGACGGCGCCACCCCCGGCGACCGAGACCGAGACGCCGTCGGCGGCCTGATGCCAGGTTGGGGCCGGCCTTCCCTACCGTTTGGCGCATTGCTGGGCGGCGGACTTCTGCCACAACTGCCAGCGTGGTGATCCCGTGTGCCTGCTGTTTCAGGAGAACCGCGTCCGCTGTGACCAGGGCAGGTCTCAGCTTGGGCTGGGCGATGCCCGATCCACGAAGATCCAGGTTTCATTAACTGACCGTGATCTGCTGGCTCTCGCCAGTAGGCGAATCGTCGGGTACTTTCGCAGTTCATGACGGACTGGGTGGGCGACGGCAGGCACGTCGCGATCGGCGACACCCGGCTGTTCGTTGCCGAGCGCGGCTCCGGCTTCCCCATCATCCTGGTGCACGGCGGTCCCGGCCTCGATCACCACGAGTTTGCCGACTACCTCGACCCGCTTGGCGACCAGTTCCACCTGGTGCTGATGGACATGCGAAGCCAGGGCCGGTCGGATCGCACCCCGCCGCAGACCTGGACCATCCAGCGGATGGCCGCGGACATCAGCGCGCTCGCCGATTCGCTGGGGTTCGAGCGCTATGCGGTGCTCGGTCATTCGTTCGGTGGGTTCGTTGCGCTCGTCCACGCCGCCGACCAGCCGTCCGGGGTGGCGGCCACGGTGGTGTCCGGCGGGGTCGCGTCGAAGGACATCATGGCCGACGTCGAGACCGCCCTCGCCGCAATCGAGCCGGCCGCGCTGCGCGAGCAGTTGTCCGCGTCCTGGGCCCGGGAGAGCGAAGTCACCACCGAGGAGGGCTTCGCGGAGATCGTGACCGAGCAGATGCCGTTCCACTTCGCCAACCCGCATGACCCGCGGCTCGGCGACTACCTCGACCGGGCTAGCGCGATGGTCTACTCGCCGGACATGCTCCGGCACTTCGCCTCGGTGGGGTACGGCGAGCTCGATGCCGCCGGCGCGTTGGCCCAGGTGCGTCATCCGGTGCTCGTACTTGCCGGCCGGTACGACCGGGTGGCCACCGCGGTAGCCGCCGCCGAGGCGGTCGCGGCGGCCGATCAGGATGTGATCGAGCTGCTGGTGCTCGAGCGCGGTGGGCACATGACGTTCGTCGAGGAGCAGGACCACTACCTCGAGGTGGTCAGGGAGTTCCTGACCCGGACCTGCCTGAGCTAGCTCCCAGTCCCGGCTCGCCCGCCCCAGCCCGCCCAGGGGATGATGAGGGCTATGCAGCTTCCGGTCATGCCGCCCGTCCCGCCGATGCTGGCCAAGTCGATCAAGGCAATCCCGCCGGCCGGTGATCTCCTATTCGAGCCGAAGTGGGACGGATTCCGGTCGATCATCTTCCGGGACGGCGACGAGGTGGAGATCGGAAGCCGCAACGAGCGGCCGATGACCCGCTATTTCCCGGAGGTCGTCGAGGCCGTGCTTGCCAACCTGCCGCCCCGCGCCGTCATCGATGGCGAGATCATCATCCCGGACCAAGAGGGCGCGGGCCTGGACTTCGAGGCTCTGCTGCAGCGCATCCACCCGGCCGAGAGCCGGGTCCGGATGCTGGCCGAGAAGACCCCGGCCAGATTTGTCGCGTTCGACCTGCTCGCGCTTGACGACACCGACTACATGGAGCGGCCGTTCGCCGAGCGGCGGGCGGTGCTGGAGCGGGCGCTGGCCGGCGCGGCCGCGCCGATCCACGTGACCCCGACCACTCGGGACCGCGGGCTGGCCGAGGAGTGGTTCCACCAGTTCGAAGGCGCCGGGCTGGACGGCCTGATCGCCAAGCCGGTCGCCTCGACCTACCAGCCCGACAAACGGGCCATGTTCAAGATCAAGCACGAGCGGACTGCCGAGTGCGTAGTGGCTGGCTATCGGGTGCACAAGGCCAGCCCGGAAGCGATCGGATCCCTGTTGCTCGGCATCTACACCGACGACGGCAACCTGGCCAGCGTTGGCGTGATCGGCGCGTTCCCGATGGAGCGCCGGCGCGAACTGTTCGCCGAGATGCAGCCGCTCGTCACCACGTTCGACCAGCACCCGTGGAACTGGGCCGAGCTCGCGTCCGGGGTGCGCCATCCGCGTGAGGCCGAGACCAGCCGGTGGAACGCCGGCAAAGACCTCTCGTTCGTACCGCTGCGACCGGAGCGGGTGGTCGAGGTCAGCTACGACCATATGGAGGGCACCCGCTTCCGGCACACCGCACAGTTCGTGCGCTGGCGGCCGGACCGGGACCCGCGCTCGTGCACGTGGGACCAGCTCGAGGAGCCGGTGCACTTCGACCTCGGAGAGATCCTCGGGCTCAAGCAGTGACCCGGCGGCCACCGGGACGCGAGGCGATCCGTCGGTTGGATCTCGGCTACTTCATCCGGCCCGCGAGTGAGGTCGGCGGTTCGCAGCCACGGGTGGAGCCGGTGCTTGGCTACCTGGTCCGGCACGACCGCGGGCTGTTGCTGTTCGACACCGGGATCGGTGCGGTCGACGCGGAGACCGAGGCGCATTACCGACCAGTCCGGCGCAGTCTTCGTGCGGCGCTGACGTCGGCCGGCATATCGCCGGCCGACGTCGACATCATCGTGAACTGCCACCTGCACTTCGACCACTGCGGTGGTAACGCCCTGTTCGCCGGGCAGCCGGTCGTCGTACAGGAGACCGAGCTGGCCGCCGCCCGCGGTCCCGACTACACGGTGCCGGAGTTGGTCGACTTCGCCGGGGTTCGCTATGAGGAGGTGGGTGGTGAGCTCGAGCTGTGGCCCGGGGTTTGGATCATCCCGACGCCCGGGCACACCGCCGGCCACCAGTCGCTGGTGATCCTCGATCCGGACGGCACGGTGGTGCTAGCCGGGCAGGCGCACGACTTCGCGTCTGAGTTCGGCTCGGCTCAACTGGCCCGGCGCGCCGCGGCCGAGGGGGCGGAGCCGCCGCTACCGGTGCCGGCACCCTGGCTGGACCGGATCGCGGCGTTCGACCCGCGGCGAGTGCTGTTCGCGCACGACGCCTCGGTGTGGGAGCCGGCGGACCTGACCGAGTTCGGTTAGTCGGCCGCGCCGGCACGCACGTATCGGGCGAACAGGAAACCGTCGTCCTCCAGCACGTGAGCGAGCTCGAGTGGTTGCGCGGCGGATCCGGGCTCGGCGCCGGTCAGGATCCGGCTGCGCTCGTCCGGGCCGGCCAGTTCCGGCGACACGGTCAGGCACAGGTCGTCGAGGAGCCCAGCGGCGGAGATCGCGCCGAGCAGTCGCGGCCCGCCCTCGCACAGCATCCGCGGCAGGCCGCGATCTACCAGCTCGTGGACCATCATCGCGAGGTCGACCCGCCGTCCGGCCCCGCCGACCACCACCTCCGCTACCTCGCGGGCGTGAGTCCGCCAATCGCTGGGCGCGCCGGTCGCCGTGACCAGCAGCGGCCGGCCATCTCGAAACGGTTCGCTACTGAGGTCGAGGTCCAGACTCGCGGACACGATCGCGATCAGCGGAGCCTCCGCCTGTCCCGCCGCGAGGCGGCGTTGCCGCACTGCCGGGCTCGGCCGCACCGGCCGGTACGCAGCCGGGTCGGCTCGAACGGTACCGGCGCCCACGACGATCACGTCGGCGAGCCGGCGAAGTGCGCTCAGTACCCGCCGGTCGGCCGGCCCGGACAGTCCGCGAGAGCCGCCACGCAGGTCGACCGCGGCCCCGTCCACGCTGCTGATCATGTTCGCCCGGAGCCAGGGCTCGTTCGGTTGCAGCGCCGGATAGCGGTACGCGGCCTCCAGATCTACAGCAGTACCGGCATCGGCGGGGAGGAGGATCCGCATCCCGGCCGCTCGGTGGCTATGCCCGGTGCCGGGGTGGATGGTCTTCGATCGGCCCGCCTCGGCGACCGGGCAACCGGGACTCGGTCTCTCGTTCGGTGCCGGTCTGCGAGCGCATCAGCGAAATCACCCCCACGACCAGGCTAAGCACAATCAGGCCGCCGCCGATCGCGTACGCCACCCAGTACTTCCGGTCCAGCAGATCCTGCTGCCCGGCTCCTTCCGCGAGCAGGTACGCCGCCACCAGCGCCACCGGCAACAGCACCGCAAGCAAGAGCCAGGACAGCGCATTCCAGCGACCGCGCCTGGAATCTTCCTTGCGCGCCTCGACACTGCCGATTGACGTGAGCTCCGCGGTCACCGCGTGTTCCAACCGGTCCAGCATCCGGCCGACGACCAGAGTGCGACTCGCCACGTCGAGCGCCCGGTAGAGCATCCGGTGATAACCCTCGACCCGGCGGGAGGGCACCAGGGAACCGATGTCGGCGGCGGCCTCAACGCCGTAGCCGAGCTCGCCTTCGAGATCGCCGAGTCGGGCGGCCAGGTCTTCGAGCAGCCGCCGTCCGGCCCGGGTGCTGCGCAGCTCGTCGTCGGCCTCCCGGAACGCCCGCAGCGAGTCCTGGGTGTAGCCGCGAATCTCGCGCAGCCGCGCGGTCGCGCCGACCACCAGCACGGCGGAGACCAGCATCGCGCTTTCCAGCTCGGGCGGATGCCCCTGGCTCAGGGTCACGTACGGGCTCATCGCCGTGCTCGCGCGCGGATCGCGGTTGAGCTCGACCGGGCGGTGCACGTTGGCGTACTCGGGGCGCTGCGGCCGATCAGTGCGATAGAGCAGCTGACGGATCAGCCCTTCCGGCAGCTGGCCCAGCCCGCGGTCGGGGATGGACACCAGCTGGTGATGCTCAGGCCCGAGCACGTGTTCCGCTGGCTCGTTCACCCCGGCCCGCGCGCCGAGCACCTGGCCGAGGTCACCCCCGTCGATGTCCACGTTCGACCGGGCCGCGTCCTCGAGCAGCAGTACGAGCTGGTCCGGCGTGCACGCCACTTCAATGGTCAGCGTCGCGGCCAGCCGGCCGGATGGCAGCACGTACAGCGCAGTGCCCACCCGCATCGGTTGCAGCTCGGGGATGAACCGCGCGAACCGTACTGTCGAGGGGCTGTGCTCGGCCTGCCCGATGATCTGCGGGACCGCCGTACCGGCGAGCTCGTAGTGGGTGGACAGCTGGCCCAGCGGTAGTGAGTCGCTGACCGGCTGGGTCCGGGTGTCGCCGTTGGCCATCCACCCGGTCGCGTACACCGTCGTCACTCTGACCAGCGTCGCGTCCCGTGCCGCGGTCGGTTGCTCGATACTCACGATCACGCAGCGTGGTGGATCACGCGGTTGGGGTCAAGTCCGACGATCATCTAGTCATTGTCGGCGTTCTCGTCCGGGATCAGCGCCATCAGCTGGTCCAGCGTGTCGGTCAGCTGGAAGTAGACCGAGGGGTCGATGTCGCCGTCCTGGAACCGATCCTCGAGCCGATGGGTCAGATCGTCGATCTCCTCCTGCGCCTTGTGGTACTCCTGCTGGCCGACCCGGTCCACGACCTGGCCGAGCGAGCGGGCGATGTCGATCGCGACCCGCGGTGAGATGTCGCCGTTCACGGTGGCGGTGGTGACCAAGTCTCGGAGCTGGCTCAGCAACTCCTCCGCGGTACCGGCCTGGGTGGTGTCCGGGCTCGGCGTTTCGGACTGGCTCGGTGTGCTCGATGTGGTGGTCGGGTCGGCCGGCGGTCCGCCGGCCGGATCTCCGTTCCCGCCGCCCAACAGACCGTTGAGCGAGAACATCGCGAGCGCGCCGGCCAGGAACAGCACGAGCGCGATCGCGGCCACCGCGCCGGGGCTGCGCCGACGGGCGGCGGCGGGAGCCGGTGGCCGGGCCGCCGGCAGCACCCGGGTCGCCCCGGCTTGGACCACCGGAACGGCTGCCGCGGCCATCGGCACCGGCGGACCGGCCTGGGTGAGCTCGGCGACCTGGTGCAGCGCCTGGGCGAGCTGGGCCGCGCTCGGCCGATCGTCCGGCCACTTCGACAGGCACGCGGACAGCACCCGGCGAAGCGGATCGGGAACGAGGTCAAGATCCGGCACCGGCTGGTGCACATGCGCGTGCGCCTGCTCGGTCCAGGTGCCCTGGAACGGGGTGTGGCCGGTGACCGCGCTGTAGAGCACCGCACCGAGCGCGTAGACGTCGACGGCCGGCGTTGCGGGTAGCCCCTGTACTCGCTCCGGAGCGAGGTACGCGGGTGTTCCGAGCGTCTGGCCGGCCATCGTCATCGAGGCGTCGCCGGCCACCGTGGAGATGCCGAAGTCCAGCACTTTGACCCTGGTCTGGGTCAGCATGATGTTGCCCGGGGTCACGTCGCGGTGGACTACGCCGCTGCGGTGTGCGCTGGCCAGCGCGTCCGCGACCTGTGCGCCGATTCCGGCCACCTCGGCGGCGGGCAGTGGTCCACGCTCCAGCCGCGATGCCAGTGTCGTGCCGTGCAGCAGCTCCATGACCAGGAACTGGAGGACACCACCGGGCCGGTCGATCTCTCCGTAGTCGTAGACCTGGGTGATCGAGGGATGGTCAAGCCGGGCCGCGGCACGGGCCTCCCGGCGGAACCGCTGCCGGAACTCGGCATCATCGCTGAGCAGCGCCGCCAGCACCTTGATCGCTACCGGGCGGTCGAGCACGGCGTCGGTGGCTCGCCAGACCGAGCCCATGCCGCCGTCACCGATCCGGTCGAGCAGGACGTATCGGTCGGCTAGCCGGGTGCCGGCGACCACAGACATGCGGTGCAGTTTCTCAGATCGCCGTCGCCTGACAAATCGGAATGGCGCGGCTTAACCGGGCCTTATCGCGGCTGCCACCCGGGCATAGGGAAGCCGAGGCTGAACTGCCGTACCTCGGCGGCGATACTGTCCAGCCGCTCCTCGTCGCCCTTCTTGGCCGCCTCGATCGCCTCGTCCATCCAGGCAGCGATCCTGGGCATGTCGGCGACAGCCATTCCGCGGGTCGTCACCGCCGGAGTGCCGAGCCGGATGCCGGACGGATCGAACGGCTTGCGCGGGTCGTACGGCACGGTGTTGTAGTTCAGCTCGATTCCGGCCCGGTCCAGCGCTTGGGCGGCCGGCTTGCCCGCGATGTCTTTCGAGGTGAGGTCGACCAGGATCAGGTGGTTGTCAGTGCCGCCGGAGACCAGGTCGAAGCCGCGCTCGGTCAGTGCGTCGGCCAGGGCGGCCGCGTTCGCCACGATCGTGTGCGCGTACTGGCGGAACTGCTCGGTCGCGGCCTCCTTCAGCGCGACCGCGATCGCGGCCGTGGTGTGGTTGTGCGGGCCGCCCTGCAGGCCGGGGAAGACCGCCCGGTCCAGCGCCTTGGCGTGCTCGGCGCGCGACATGAGCATCGCTCCGCGCGGACCGCGCAACGTCTTGTGCGTCGTGGTAGAGATCACGTCGGCGTGCGGTACCGGCGATGGGTGCGCCCCACCGGCCACCAGCCCAGCGATGTGCGCGATGTCGGCGACCAGGATCGCGTCGACCTCGCGGGCGATCTCCGCGTACGCCGGGAAGTCGATCGTGCGCGGGATCGCGGTGCCGCCACAGAAGATCAGCTTCGGCCGTTCGGTGAGCGCGAGCGCGCGGACCTCGTCGAAGTCGACCCGGCCGGTGTCCTGGCGCACGTTGTACTGCACTGCCCGGAACCAGCGACCGGTGGCCGAGACGTTCCAGCCGTGCGTGAGGTGGCCGCCCATTGGCAGCGCCATGCCCATGACGGTGTCGCCGGGGGACAGGAAAGCGAGGTAGACCGCGAGGTTGGCGGGGGAGCCCGAGTAAGGCTGGACATTGGCGTGGTCGACGCCGAACAGCTCCTTCGCACGGTCCGCGGCCAACTGCTCGATCTGGTCGATGAACTGCTGGCCCTCGTAGTAGCGCTTGCCGGGGTAACCCTCGGAGTACTTGTTGGTGAGCACCGTTCCGGTCGCCTCGAGCACGGCTCGGGACACGTAGTTCTCGCTCGGGATCAGGCGGATCTTCTCCGCCTGGCGGCGGCCCTCGGACTCGATCAGCTCGGCGATCTGCGGGTCGGTGCTGGCCAGGTCGGCAAGCAATGAAGTTTGGTCTGTGCCTATCGCAGCGGACTGGTTCTCAGACACGAAACCTCCCCAGGTCGTCACAGCCACGCGCC
>DATFRM010000008.1:0-3274 GCA_035263265.1 Actinomycetes bacterium | reverse complement strand
TGAGCGGTCCGCCCGCTGGTGCGCGGTCCGACCGGGATGACCAGCCCGGCCTCCTCGAGCCGGGCCAGCAGCTGGGAGGCGGTCGGCTTGGACAGGCCGGTGAGCCGGCCGATCTGGCTGCGGGACAGCGGACCGTACGCGATGAGCAGCTCCAGCGCGGCGCGATCGTTGATCGCTCGCAGCAGTGCCGGCTGTCCGGGCACCGAACCGCTGGGTCCAGGTATGGTGATCACCGCCTCGGCGGCTAGGCGGGACGATTGAGTAAGGAAAGTTTCCTTACTCAACGGGGAGCCGTCAAGGTCCGGCCGGGGTCTTGGTTTGTACCAGCGCGCAATCACCGGAAGGCGGCGATGATCGGGCCCATTCGGGCCACCGGTTCGGCGTCGACGAGGTCGGGCAGCCGCACCATGACTTCGCTGGCGCCGGCCTCGGCCAAGGCTCGACACCGCCCGATGTGATCATCAACCGTGCCGGCATTGACCGCGCTGGCGTATCCGGCCGGGTCCTGCCGGCGCGGTCGGAGCCGCTCCACCAACTCGCGGACGTGCGTGTCATCGGTGCCGACCAGCGCGGTAGACAGGTGGGTCAGCGCAACCTCGGCCGGATCTCGGTCGACGTCCACACAGTGCGCGCGCAGCACCGTGGCCTTGTGCCGGACCGTGGCCGGGTTACCGAACACGTTCGAGGCGTCCGCGTACTGTGCGGCCAGCCGTAGCGTGCGCCGTTCCCCGCCGCCGCCGAGCAGGATCGGCACTCGCTCCTGCAGCGGCCGTGGGTAGCACATCGCCTCCGGCACGTTGAGCACCTTGCCCCGGAACGCCGGGCTGCCCTTGCCCCACAGCAGCGGCAGCAGTTGCAGCGCGTCTTCGAGCAGGTCGTAGCGGTCGGGCACCGGCGGAAAGCTCCAGCCGTACGCGGTGTGCTCGGCGCCGAACCAGGCCAGCCCCAGCCCGCAAACCGCCCGGCCCTCGCTGAGCACATCCAGCGTTGCGACGATCTTGCCGAGATGCGCAACGTTGCGGTATGTGATGCCAGTGACCAGCGCGCCGAGCCGCACCCGTTCGGTGACCGCGGCCAGGAACGCCAGCGTCGTGTAGCTGTCCAGCATGTTCTGCCAGGCTCGGCCGACCTGCGGAATCTGCCGGAAGTGGTCCATCACGTAGATCGCGTCGAAGCCCACGCCCTCGGCCGCCGCGGCGATCTGGCGCAGCGTGCCGGTGGTGGCCTTCGCGCCGCCGGTGTAGTCGAACGTCGCGATCTGCAGGCCGAAGCGTAGGCCGGTCGGCTGGTCCCGCTGGCGCCGAGCCGCCTCGGTGGTGCCGACGAACGCCTCCGGCACCACCCGCACCGGGTCCGGGCGCAGCACGGCGTCATAGCCCTCGGTCGTCAGCAGCTCGCGGGTGCTCGCCCAGTCGCGCAGCTGCCTGGTCAGGACCACGGCCGGGATCGGGTCGGGCCTGGCCCGGTTGCGGGCCCGGCATTCCTCGGCCGGGGTGTCGAACGCGACCACCACGATTGGCAGGCCGTAACGGGCAGCGAGGTCACGCCAGGCAAGCCGGCGAGCCGGGTCGAGGCCGAGCGTGTCGATCACCGTGGTGAGCCGGCGGCTGAGCCGCATCTTGACGACCTGTTCGAGCAGCTCGAACGCGTCGGAGCTGGCGGCTATGTCGTGTTCGCCAGACCCGGCGAGCGCTCGCAGCCGGTCGCTGGACACCATGCTCTCGGCCGGGAAGTGCGCCGCCGCCCAGCTCGACTTGCCGGACGCGCCCGGACCCGCCAGCACGACGACGCAGGGCGACGGCAGGTTCCGGACCTCGTCCATCCGCACAGTTTCTCCTGCGAAGCCGCGCGAACCGGCAGGAACTCCACAAGAGCGCGGCAAGAACGTCCAAGACGCCGGCACCGGTCATCGGCACGCTGGCCAGGTGACCGAAATCGCCTGCTACGTGCACGGCAGCTTCCCGCGTTCGGAGGAGCTCGTCGCGGCCACTAGGGATGCCGACCGCGGCCGCCGGCCGGTCTCGGCGGTGACCGCGCAGCGCGACCGGGACCGGGCCGGATTCCTGGCGCTGCAAACCGAGGCCGGGCTGGACTACCGGTCGACCGGCTGGATGTCTTGGGCCGACCTGTTCCGGCCGCTGATCGAGGCCTGTCCGGGCCTGGCCACCGGACCGCTGACCCGCTGGTTCGATACGAACACGTTCTTCCGCGCACCGGTCCTGGTCGGCTCGCTCGAGCTGGATCGGGCGGCGTTCGCGGCCCGCCTGGGCGACGACGTGGGACCGAACGGGATCGGCCGTAGCCAGGTCGGGCTACTGCCCGGCCCGTACACGTTCTCCCGGCTGGCCGAGCCGGACACCGAGCGAGACGCGCTGATGCCTCGGCTGGCTCGCGATCTGCTCCGGCCGGCCGCCGACGAGTTGCGGGACACCGGGGTGACGCTGCTGCACCTGCAGGAGCCCGCCGTGGTCACCAGGCCGCTCGGCGCGGACAGCTGGCGGTACCTGGGCGAAGCGCTGCGGTTGATCACCGACGGGCTCGGGATCCGGGTGGTCGTGCACACGTACTACGGCGACGCCGGGCCGCAGCTGTCAAGGTTGCGCGAGCTTCCGGTGGACGCGATCGGGGTGGACCTGACCGAGACCGATCTCCAGTCGTTGCGCGGTCCGTGGCCGGTCGGACTAGTGGCCGGCTGCCTAGACGGCCGTTCCACCCGACTGGAAGCGGTGGGCGCCACGGTTGCTCTGGGTCTCCGGATCTTGGAGGTCGCCCAACCACGGGCGCTGTACCTCTCGTCGGGTGGCGATCTGGAGCTAGTGCCCAGGGCAGTCGCCGAGCAGAAGGTCCGGGTGCTGGGCGCGGCCACCCGGCGGCTACGCGAGGAGCTGTGATGCTGACACCGCTACTCACCCACGAGATCGGCTCGCTGGCCAAGCCCGGCTGGCGGGTCAAGGCGGCCGCCGGTCGGCCGTGCGACGAGGCCGACATCCAGGCGGCGCAGAGCTGGGGCGAACGGCTCGGTGTCCCGGACTACCCGCAGCTGGTGGAGTTGCTGCGCCGGCCGGAGCACACCGGGCGGCCGCTGACCGCCGACGAGCGGGCCGAGGTCAGGAACTGGTCGAGCCGCTACGGACTGCGCTTCTTCTCCTCCGCCGGGCTCGACGTGATCTACGACGGGGAGCAGCAACGCAGCGAGATGTACGCCTGGGCGGCCGCGCACGCGACCGGGTTCGAGTTTCGTGGCAGCGTGCGCAGCTTCGACAACAAGTACTAC
>DATFRM010000007.1:0-2184 GCA_035263265.1 Actinomycetes bacterium | reverse complement strand
TTCCTCATGTGCCGGGCCGCTCAGAGGCACATGGTGGACCAGCGGTACGGCAAGATCGTCAATATCAGCTCGGTCTCCGCGCTGGGCAACCGCGGCCAGGCGAACTACTCCGCGGCCAAGGCCGGCATCCAGGGCTTCACTAGGACGGTCGCGATCGAGTTGGGTCCGTTCGGGATCAACGTGAACGCGGTCGCTCCCGGGTTTGTCGAGACGGCCATGACCGACGCGACCGCGCGCCGGCTCGGCATGGAACCGGAACAGCTGCGCAAGCTGGCCGCGGAGTCCCGCCCGCTGCGCCGCACCGGCCGGCCCGAGGACCTCGCGAACGTCATCGCGTTCCTGGTCAGCGAGGACGCGTCATTCATCACCGGCCAGACCATCTACGTGGATGGCGGGCCGCGATAGTGGCCGCGCCGTGAGAGCTTGGCGGGCCGCCGCACCCGGCGCGCCCCGCGATGTGCTGAAGCTGGCCGAGGTGCCCGAGCCGGTCGTACTGCCGTGAGCGGGACCGCGGGTCGAGCCGGAACGGGCGACCCGGCGAGCCCGCCTGGTCTGGATCTGGAGCGCCTGCGTACGTACCTGACCGCCGCGCTGCCCGGACGAGTGCACGGCGACCTGCGGGGGGAGCTGATCGGGGCCGGCCGGTCAAACCTCACCTACGAGGTGACCGACGAGCAGGGCGACCGCTGGGTGGTGCGACGGCCCCCGCTCGGGCACGTGCTGGCCACCGCGCATGACATGGGGCGTGAGTCCCGGGTGTTGCGTGCGCTCCTGAACACCGCGGTCCCGGTGCCGACGGTGCTCGCGCATTGCCCGGATCCGGACGTCCTGGGCGCGCCGTTCTACGTGATGGCGAAGGTGGACGGCGTCGTCTACCGCAGCGCCAGCCAGTCGACCTCGCTGTCCGGCGACCGAGCGCAGCGGATCGCGCTGGAGCTTGTCGACGTGCTTACCGAGCTGCATCGGATCGATCCGGCAGCGGTAGGCCTGGCTGACTTCGGCCGGCCGGACGGGTATCTCGAGCGCCAACTCAGCCGCTGGCGCGCCCAGTTGAACGCTTCCCGCAGCCGCCGGCTGGCCGGTATCGACGAGCTGCACTCAATGCTGTCCGAGCGAGTGCCCGAATCAGGCCCGGCGGCGATCCTGCACGGCGACTACCGGCTGGACAACGTGCTGGTCGGAGCGGACGACCGGATCGCCGCGGTGCTCGACTGGGAGATGTCCACGCTCGGCGATCCACTCGCCGACGTCGGCCTGTTCCTCGTGTATTGGGAACTGCCCGACCGGCTGCCGGTGGCGGGCCTGATCGCCGACGTGGTGCGACCGGAGGCCGGATTCCCAACCGCGGCCGAGTTGGCGGACCGTTACGCCGGGCGGCTCGGTACGGAGTTGTCCGGACTGCCCTGGTATCGCGGCTTCGGCTATTTCAAGCTGGCGGTGATCCTCGAGGGCATCCACTACCGGTTCGTCGCCGGCCAGACCGTCGGCGACGGCTTCGACAATATCGGCGATCTGGTGCCGGCCCTGGTTGAGCTGGGGCACCAGGCACTGGCGGAGGCGTGATGGATTTCGAACCCGATCCGACGACCGAGGAGCTGCGCAGGCGCCTGCTCGACTTCATGGTCGGGCATATCTACCCGGCCGAGCCGGTCTTCGCCGGGCAGGCGGCGGACGGTCCGGAGTGGTCAAGCCCGCCGGTCCTGGTCACGCTCAAGGACGAGGCGCGCCGGCGCGGGCTGTGGAACCTGTTCCTGCCCGATCATCCGCTCGGTGGCGGGCTGACCAATCTGCAGTACGCGCCGCTTGCCGAGATCACCGGCCACAGCCCACTGCTCGCGCCCGAGGCGCTGAACTGCAGCGCGCCGGACACCGGCAACATGGAGGTGCTGGCCCTGTACGGCACTCCGGAACAGCAGGAGCGGTGGCTGCGGCCGCTGCTGGACGGCGCAATCAGGTCCGCGTTCTGCATGACCGAGCCCGGGGTTGCCTCGTCCGACGCGGCCAACATCGCCACCTCGATCCGCGGGGACGGCACCGACTACATCATCGACGGTCGCAAATGGTGGTCCTCCGGCGCGATGGACCCGCGCTGCGAGATCTTCATCGTGATGGGCAAGACCGACCCGGACGGCCCACGGCACCGGCAGCAGAGCATGATCCTGGTGCCGCGCGACACGCCCGGAG
>DATFRM010000006.1:0-3257 GCA_035263265.1 Actinomycetes bacterium | reverse complement strand
TAGGCGCAACAGGGTGGTCTTGCCTGCGCCGTTGAGCCCGAGTACTACAACGCGGGAACCGCGGTCGATGGCCAGGTCGACGTCGGTGAAGACCTCGAGGGAACCGTACGACTTGGACAGCCCGGTCGCGGTGAGCGGCGTCTTGCCGCATGGCGCCGGTGCCGGGAACCGCAGTTTGGCCACCTTGTCGGTCTTCCGGACCTGCTCGGCCCCGGCCAGCATCCGCTCGGCGCGCTTGGCCATGTTCTGCGCGGCCACCGCCTTGGTCGCCTTGGCCCGCATCCGGTTGGCCTGGTCGAGCAAGGCGGCCGCCTTCTTCTCCGCGTTCGCCCGCTCACGCTTGCGACGCCGCTCATCGGTCTCGCGCTGCAGCAGGTAGGCCTTCCAGCCGACGTTATAGACGTCGAGCTCGGCCCGGTTCGCGTCCAGGTGGAACACACGGTTCACGCAGTGCTCGACCAGTCCGACGTCGTGCGAGATCACGACCAGCCCGCCGCGGTAGGCCTTGAGGAACTCGCGCAACCAGCCGATCGAGTCGGCGTCGAGGTGGTTTGTCGGCTCGTCTAGCAGTAGCGTCTCGGCGCCGGAGAACAGGATTCGGGCCAGTTCCACCCGGCGCCGCTGACCACCGGACAGCGTGCCCAGCGGCTGGCCGAGCACCCGATCCGGCAGGCCGAGGCTGGCCGCGATCTGTGCCGCCTCGGACTCGGCCGTGTACCCGCCCCGAGCCAGGAACTCCGACTCGAGCCGGGCGTACCGGCGCATGGCCCGGTCGTGGGTGTCCGGATCGGCGCTGGCCATCGCACCCTCGGTGGCCCGCAGCTCAGCCACGATCCGGTCCAGCCCGCGAGCGGACAGCACCCGGTCCCTGGCCAGCACATCGAGATCGCCGGTGCGCGGATCCTGCGGCAGGTATCCGACCGTCCCGGTCCTGGTGACCCGGCCGCCGACCGGTTGGCTCTCCCCGGCCAGCACCCGGGTCAGCGTCGTTTTGCCGGCGCCGTTTCGGCCGACCAGACCGATCCGGTCGGCGGACGCGATCCGGAACGAGGTAGGCACGAGCAGCGTGCGTGCGCCGGCGCGCAGCTCGAGATTGGTTGCGGTGATCATGGTTGGACGGCTCCTGGGCTGGGGTCGGGCGGGCAGCGCACGTCAGCCCACGGCAGCATCTGCCGCGGGCCAGCCCGACCTCAAACCGCCAACATCACCCGATCAGTGTACGGCGCGGTGCCACCGGATTTCGCCGGCGACGA
The DNA here is from genome assembly GCA_035263265.1 of Actinomycetes bacterium. GTDB lineage: Bacteria > Actinomycetota > Actinomycetes > JAKEEW01 > JAKEEW01 > DATAFN01. The sequence continues at coordinate 2,004 of DATFRM010000006.1, read as the reverse complement.
GCCGCGACCCGGGCGCTTGATAGCGCCATAAGGGGGCAGAAGGCCGCGCCTGGACGGCGGACGGGAGTCTTGATGCGCTTCGACGAAAACGCCCAGCTCGACACGTCGCAGGTTCAGGATGTGCGCGGGCGGCGGGTTCCGGGTGGCGCCAAGACGATTGGCGGTGGCCTCGGGACGCTCCTTCTGTTGCTGCTGGCCGTCTTCCTCGGGCCCAAGCTGGGCCTGTCGCCCGACGACGTCGCCAACCCGCCGGTAGAGGGTGAGGGCGGCTCTGAGCTCGCCCAGAAGTGCTCGTCCGGGGCCGAGGCCAACCGGTCAGAGGACTGCCGGATCGTGGCGGTGGTCAACAGCGTGCAGGACTACTGGAGCAACCAGTTCTCCCGCTCCGGAGTCGAGTACCGCACGGCCCGCACCCAGCTGTTCACCGACGCGACGAACACCGGATGCGGTTCGGCCACCTCGGCGGTTGGCCCGTTCTACTGCCCGCCCGATCAGAAGGTCTACCTCGATCTCACGTTCTTCGACGAGTTGGAGAGCCGTTTCGGCGCGGAGGGTGGTCCGTTCGCCCAGGCGTATGTGGTCGCGCACGAGTACGGCCACCATGTCCAGAACCTGCTCGGCACCATGGACAGGGTGGGCGGCGACCGCGAGGGCCCGCAAAGTGCGTCGGTCCGGCTCGAGTTGCAGGCCGACTGCTTTGCCGGCGTCTGGGCCAACCACGCGACCACCACCCCGGATCCGGACACAGGCCGGCCGCTGATCGTCCAGCTCACCCAGGCGGACATTCACCAAGCGCTGGACGCGGCCGCGGCGGTCGGCGACGACCGGATCCAGGAGTCCACCCAGGGCCAGGTCAACCCTGAGCGCTGGACCCATGGCTCGGCCGAGCAGCGCGAGAAGTGGTTCAGCACCGGATTCCAGACCGGCGATCCCAATGCCTGCGACACATTCAGCGGCGGCGTCTGAGCCCGGCTACTGCACGAGTTCGATCTCGTACAGCTTCGGCCACAGCTTGCCGGTCACGAACAGCCGGTCGCCGGCGGCGTCGTAGGCGATCCCGTTCAGCACGTCGACCTGCCCGCTCTCGCGATCCGCGGCCGGCAGCAACCCAGCCAGGTCGATCACCGCGGTGACCTGACCGGTGGCCGGGTCGATCCGGACGATCCGGTCGGTCTGCCAGACGTTCGCGTATACCTGACCGTCGATGTACTCGAGCTCGTTGAGCTGGTCGACCGGGCGACCAGCATCGCGGACTGACACCGAGCCGGTCTCGACGAAGGTCTCCGGATCCAGGAACCGAAGCCGGTCGGTGCCGTCGCTCATGATCAGCTGTCGCCCGTCGTACGTCAGCCCCCAGCCCTCGCCGGGGTAGCGGAACGTGCCGAGTTGCCGGAATGTGGCGCGGTCGTAGACGTAACCGATCTGGGATTGCCAGGTCAGCTGGATGATCCGGTCCCCCACAACGGCGATCCCCTCGCCGAAGTCCTCGGTGGCCAGGTCGTGTCTGGCCTGGACGGTGCCGGTGGCCAGGTCCACCCGCCGCAGCGACGACGGGCCGACCCCGGCCGAGCCGGTGGCCTCGTAGAGCGTGCCGTCCACGTACGCCAAGCCCTGGGTGAACGCGCCCGGATCGTGCGGATGGCTGGCCAGTACCCGGTAGCCGAACGTCGGTGTCGCCGCGACCGGCGGCCTGCTTGCCGCCTGGTCGGAACCGGTTGGCTCGGCCTGGGCGCATCCGGCGACTGCCACGGCCGTCAGCAACCCGACCGCGATAGCGCGTGCGGTTCGGCGGCGGAGCAGTCCCAATATCACCGGGCCAGTGTAGGAACGCCGCTAGCCAACGCGGACGAAGTGAGGGAACCCGCCGTCGCCGGGGATCCCGGCTACCTTCCTGACCGTTCCGGTGCGCAGGTCCGCGAGCAGCAACTCGTTGAAGCTGCGTTCTCCCAGCACCTCGTGATCGCTGATCCACTCCACGAGCACAGTCGTGATCTCTGCCCCAGG
>DATFRM010000005.1:0-4391 GCA_035263265.1 Actinomycetes bacterium | reverse complement strand
GGTCGCCGCTCCCGTTCCCGTTCCGCCCGGCGGACGCCGGCAATACCAGCTCCCAGCCGGGATAGATCAAGTCGGGGTCGACCAGCGCGCGCCCGTCCGGCTGGACCCGGTCCTGGCTCAGTCGGAAGATCACTCCGTACTGCTCGGCGTCGCCGAGCTCGCGGGCCGCGATCTCGGCCAGCGTGTCGCCCTCTTTGACCGTGTACACGGGAAGGCCGGCGGCCGGGTCGGCATCGAATCCCGGCAGCCCGGTCGCGTCGGGAGGCATCGTCAGCACCCAACCCGGCCGGACGATGTCCGGGCTGGCCATCCAGGTGCCGTCCGGCTGCACCTGGTCCCGGTTGAGCTCCCAGATCTCGTGGTAGCGCAGTCCCTCCCCGGATAGAAACCGCTCGGCGATGTCCCAAAGGTTGTCACCGGTCCGAACCACGTAGCGCCGCATCGAGCCGACCCGATGCGCCGACGGATCCGCGGCCGCAGAGTGGCTGCCGTTGACCGAGCCCACCTCGCCGGACCGCGTGACGGCGGACGGATGCAGTGGCGCGCTGACCGTCACCGCGGGCCGGGCGGCCGGGTGGGTGCCGGCGACCGCAGGCGTCAGCCCGCTCGTGCTCACTAGCAATAGGGCAGCAACGACCAGCCGGCGCGCCCACGACTGGTTCAACCCGGCCAGTGGGATCCGGCGCGCCGGTACCCGGGGACGGGAAAGCCCGGCCTGCAACTCGACCAGCACGCACAGCGTGAACTGAGCCCACGCCAGCCAGGCCAGCGCGCCCAGCACCTCGATCACCGGGCCCCACCGGATCTGGCCTTCCAAGTTCGTCTGCAGCTCGGCCCAGGTCGGCCACTCCGTGGGAATCGGCGAACCGATCACGTTGATCAGGAGGTACGGGACACCGCCCACCAGCGCGGCCAGCGTGGCGATCGCCAGCAATGCGACGATCCGCTGCCGAACCGCGGCCCAGAACCTGCGCCGCCGCGGGGCCGGCGGCGATACCGGCTTGTTCTTCATCTGCCCTCCCCAGTGATGCCGACGGCGGAGCGGGCGGACCCGACGCCCGTGGTGGTCAGGCTGCCGACCCCGACTACACCGAGCACCGCCGTCGGCGTGGTCACCGTGACCCGGACGGTGACCCGATTACCCGCGGTCTGCACGACGCAATGCGCGCCCGGGCGGGCGACCGCGACGAAACGGCACGCAGCGGTGCGCGCCCGGGTGGCGTCGACCCGATCAACCGTCCCCGCGCTATCTCGATAGGCGGTGATGTCAAGCGTGTCGACGCCGACCCGGGCGGCCTGCTCGGCAATGTTGGCTGCCTTTTGCCGAGCGGCCAGGACCCGCCCGCCGTCGAGGACGAGCCCGGCAAACCCAAAGAGTGTCGGGGTCAGCAGCAGCAACCAGATCACGGTCGACCCGCGATCCGGCCGGCCCGCCGCCAAGTTGATCAGCCGCACGCTCAGCCCACCCCCCGATACCGCTCCAGCGGTGCGGTCGCGCTCGCGGTCATGCGCTTGGACCCGGGCAACATCGAGAAACCGACATCGGAAAGCCGCACCGTGCACGCGACGGTGACCCGAACCGATCCGCCCGCGAACCACCGGCTGGTGTTCACCGAGACCGACACCCCGGTGGAACAGTCGACGTTCTCCCCCGCCAGCGCTTTCGCGGCGGCGGTATGGGCGGCGCTGGCCGCGGAGCCTGGAGTGCGCGCCATCGAGGCTGCCCTCGCCGCGTCCCTGGCTGCACCGGTCACCTCCGCGCCGGTCTCTGCGATCCGGCCGAGCACGACGACCAGTAGCAGGAACAGGACGATGATCGGGGCCAGCAGCACCAGTTCGATCGTCCCCGTCCCGGCATCGGATCCGACGGTTCGCCCACCGGTCCCGGTCCCGGCAGTACATCCGACGCGGAGCCCGCCGGTCTCGGTCCCGGCGTCGAATCCGGCCTGCGACGGCCGGAGCCGGCCGCGACCCGTATTCGGGGGTCGGCGGCAGCCAGTGCCGGATCGGCGGATCATGACGGCGGCACGAACCGCTCGATCGGGCCCGCCGACTGGCCGCGGACCTGCAACCGAAGGCCGGGCACGATGTGGATCGCGGTCCCGGTCACCCGCACGGTGACCGTGGCCACCCCCCGGTTCACCACGACGTTCGGGTCCTCGACGATCGAACCGCCGAGGGTGTCGATGAACGCGTAGGCCCGGTCCCGGCCGGCCCGTTCGGCCGCCGCCGCGCTGGTGTTCGCCGCCCGGGCGACCCGGGCACCCTCTTGTGCGGCCACGGTGACGACGTGCCGGGCGTGGTACCAGAGCGCGAACTGGATCACCACAAAGATCATGAAGATGATGATCGGCGCGAGCAGCACCATCTCGAGCGCGACATCACCGCCCTCGCGATCCCGCCGGATCCGCCAACGCTCGATCATTGGCCGGTGGGAGCGGTCACCGCGGCGTATCGCATGCGGCGGATCGCGGTCCCACGACCAACGATCGATCGTTGGCGCGCGCGCTGGTCCTGGCCGGACGGTCATCAGGCGCTACGGAGTGGTCAGGTCCAGCGAGTTGGCCTTGGTGCGCATCTTGGCCAGCAGGATGCCGCCGACCGCCAGCACGATCGTGATCGTGATCGCGGCCACCAGAACCCAGCCCATTGCCATCTCGCCACGGTCGGCACCGGGACGCTTCGCGCGTACCAGGCCTGCCTGGAGGTAGCTGCGCAGGATGGCCAGTTCGGGGGTGGCCATCAGGAGCGCGGTACGCAGTCGGGACATTGCTCGTTCCTTTCGACGGGGATCTTCTAGAGCAGAAGCACCTTGGACACGGCCGGGTAGCCGATGAGGATGAGGAACCCGACGCCGAGCAGCACCTGGGCAATGAGCATGTGCTGGGAGCGCTCGTTCGCCTTGCCGTGCGCATCGGACAGTTGCCGCTCGCGCAGCGAGGCGGCCTTGGCCCGCAGGCTTGTCTCGGCCTGGGCGCCGGCGGTGTCTACGAGCGAGAGTTGAGACGCTAGGTCGATCAGCTCGGGCACATCCAGCTCACTGCCAAGGCGGCCAAGTGACCGCGCCGGGCTCAACCCGTCGGTACGGCCGCCGGACAGTGCCGCCCGGATCCGAGCGAACGTCCACCCCTCGCCGATCGTGGCGGCGTCGGTCAGTCCCTCGGCCACCCCGCTGCCGCTGGCTACCCGCATCGCGACCAGGTCGAGATAGGTCCCGACGACGGTGCGGAAGTCACGCCGGCGCCTAGCCGCCAGCTTGCGAACCTGCATATCGGGCAACACGAACACCAGCGCCGCCCACAGCAGCCCGACCCACAGCGAGAAGATGCCGGGCAGACCGAGCAGCGAGAACACCAGCGCCAGCAACGGGACCGATGCGAAGGCGGCCAGCGCCCAGGCCACCTTGCTGGCCATGTACCTGGCCGGGTCGTAGCCGAGCAGAGCCATGTCGGTACGCAGCGAGGAGGCGCCGAGCCAGCCGCGGGCCAGCAGCTCGTACGCGATCCGCTGCCCGGCCACCAGTTCGAGTCGTTCGAGCCGGCGACCGATCCGGGAGCTGGCGAGCAGGGGCACCGAGTCCGCCGATGCCGCGGACCGGCCGGCATCGAGCTCAGCCAGCACGCTGAGCAGGGTGCGCCGCTGCGGCACCAGCCCCAGTACGAACATCGCGAGTCCGAGCCCGAACCCGGCACCGGCAAAGACGACGGTGGTCATGCCAGCCACCGCCTTGGCACCGCAGTCCGGCGCGCTTCCCTGGCCAGCTCGAACGAGCGCTCCCTGCGAACCTGCGGGGTGGCCAGGAACCTGGTCGGCTTCTCGAAGCTGGCGAGCGCGCGAATCCACCAGAACGCGGCCGCGAACAGCATCACGACGACCGCGAGCACGAACTGACCCTCGACCGATTGGTACGGCTCGACATAGTTCGGGTTGAACAACGCCATCCCGACGGCCATCCCGACCGTGATCACGACGATGATCTGGGAGGCCCGGCGGGTGCTACGCCGCTCCGCCTCGACCTGCCGGCGGATCGACAGCTGCCGCCGCATCGCCGAGCTGAGCGCGGACAGCACCGCCTTGAGCTGACGGCCCTGGGTGCGGGCGTTGAGAGCCAGCGCGGCGATCGCCTCGTCCGCGGTCACGTCGTCGAGCTGGTCGGCGAACATCAGCAACGCTTCGTCCAGCGGCTCGCGGGACTGGAGCCTGTCGACCAGATCGCGCAACGGCACCGAGATGAGCGGGTTGGCTGCGCGGGCACTGGCCGGCAGCGCCTCCGGCAACGCGGTGCCGGTGGCCACCGTGTCACGCAACGACTCGATCCATGCTGCGAGCGCCTCCAACCTGGCCAGCGCCGCGCGCTGCGAACGCGCCCCGCCCAGCAGCTTGTTCCACAC
>DATFRM010000004.1:0-4360 GCA_035263265.1 Actinomycetes bacterium | reverse complement strand
CAGCCCGCCCGGGTCCGCGTCGCCGGCACCGGAGCCATCCTGGCCGCCCTCATCGGCCACCCGGACCTCCAAGACATCCGGGCCGTAGTCGAGTGCGACCGTCACCCGGGTCGGGCCGACGTGCCGAATCACGTTGGTGATCGACTCCTGCACGATCCGGTAGGCAGTGTGGTCCACCGCACTCGGTACTGGCGCCGCGGGCGAGTTCACCTCCAGCTTGATGTCGAGCCCGGCCTCCCGAGCCATTGCGGCGAGCTCATTTATCTGTCCGAGGCCCGGATGCGGAGCCGGACCGTTGTCCGAATTGCGAAGCACCCCGAGGACGGTCCGCATCTCGTGCAGTGCCTGGGCACTCGTCTGCTCGATCGTCACTAGCGCCTCGCGTGCCCGTTCCGGACGCTCATCGAGTAGATACGCGGTGACGCCGGCCTGCACGTTGATGATCGCGATTGCGTGCGCGACGGTGTCGTGGACCTCACGCGCGATCCGAAGCCGTTCGGCGTCGACCCGCGCTCGCGCCTCCTCCTCCTTGGTTCGTTCCGCCTGTTGAGCCCGCTCCAGCGCTTCGGCTGCGATCACCCGTCGCGAGCGCACCGACTCACCCAGTGCCGCGGCCATGATCGACGCTGCGATCCGGAAGAACACCCATCCGATGGCGGCCCTCGGCTCGACGTCGGCCCCGGTGATGAGCCAGCCGGTGGCGAGCACAACGATTCCCACGCCGGCGATCTCCAGCGACCTGCGCCCGTCGCCGTACGCGGTCAGGGTGTACACGGCGACGAAGAGCCCGAGCCAGACCGGCCCGTCCGGGAAGTTGAGGCTGAAGTAGACCAGGCTGGCAAGACCGGTGGTGATGAACACCGCCAGCGGCCATCGGCGGCGCACGACGAGCACCAGGCCGCTCACGATCAGCAGGACGTAGCCCAGATTTCCGAAGTCGGTGAGCGGGCGTGCTGTCACCTGCTCCGGTCTGGCGGCGGTGGTGACGGCGCCCTGAACCTGCATCACGGCAACGAACAGCGCGAGCAAGGCGTCCTGTGCCGGAGCGGGCAGGCGGAACGACACCACTCGGCGTCCCATGGCGCGATCATAAGCGCCGCACGCGGGTGACCGGCTACGACGACAAGCGCGACCAGGTGCCAGCCTCCTACGCAGATCTGCGTAGGACCGGCACGGCTGCGTACGCGCACCTGCGGCAGAACTGCCATCCGCTGCCCGAGGACGCGCCCGCGTCCGCGACGCGACGATCACTTTCGTGACTCAACCAACGACAGACCCGATGACTGAGCTGGCGGCCGCACTCGAGGATCGCCGAGACCGACCCGATGCCCGCCGGGCGGGACCGCTGGGCAGGCTCGCCGGCCTGGCCTTCCGCCGGCGGGGGACGGTGCTGACTGCCTGGGTCGCGGCGCTCGTCATCGCCATCGGGCTGTCGGCGGCGTTCGGGGGCGAATTCTCGACAAACGCCTCCGCGCCGGGCTCAGACTCCGAGCAGGCACAGCGGCTGCTGGAAGAGCGGTTCCCGGCCCAGTCCGGCGACACGGTACAGGTGGTAGTGCGTGCCGACGACGTCAGTACCGCCGAGGTTCGAGGCGACGTCAACGCGCTGCTCGGCGAGCTAGGCCGCAGTCCGCATGTAGCGGCCGTCGAGGATCCGTACTCTGCTCCAAGCGCCATCGCACCTGACGGCCGGACCCTCGTCGCTCGCGTCTATCTCGACGTCACCAACCCCAACGACATGCCGATCGGCGATACCCAGCGGCTGCTGTCCGCTGTGGAGTCGGCCGAGCGCGACGGGCTGCAGATCGCGCTCGGCGGACGAGCCGTGCAGCTGGCCGAGTCGAACGAGATCGGGTCCGAGATGACCGGGTTGCTCGCGGCCGCGGTGATCCTGCTGATCATGTTCGGGTCGGTGGTGGCGGCCGGACTGCCATTGGCCATGGCCATCGGCGGACTGGCGGTGAGTGCCAGCTTGGTCGGCCTGGTGGCCGCAGTGACGGACGTGCCCGACTTCGCTCCCATCATCGGCATGATGCTGGGCCTCGCCCTGGGTATCGACTACGCGCTGCTGATGGTGACCCGGTTCCGTGAATGGCGGGCATTGGGACTCGACCCCGAGGCGGCGACCGTGGCAACTCTCGACACCGCAGGCCGCGCGGTCATGGTGGCGGGCGGCACGGTCATGGTGAGCATGCTGGGGCTGTTCACGGTCGGCTTGTCCGTCATGAACGGCACCGCCGTGGTTGCCATGGTGACGGTCCTGGTAGTGGTGGTCGCCGCCATCACGCTGTTCCCCGCACTGCTGGGATACCTCGGGAGCCGGATCGATCGGCTCCGAGTGCCGCTGCGCCGGCGTCGTGCCGCCCAGATCTCCGCCGACGGCCACCTGGTGCCGGCGGCCGGCTGGATGCGATGGAGCCGGCTGGTGCGACAGCACAGCGTGCTCGCCACTGCGGTGAGCGTCGCGCTGTTGCTGTTGCTGGCGGCACCGTTCCTCAGTGTCCACTTCGCCTTGCCGGACGCGGGCAACGACCCCAAGGGCACGTCGAATCGGCAGGCGTACGACATGCTGGCCCAAGGCTTCGGCCCGGGAGCCAGCGGGCCGTTGCTCGTGGTGGCGGACCTGTCGCCCGCCGACGGCGGCGCAACCGTCGAGCGGCTGCACGCCGAACTCGGCAATACGGCCGGAGTCGCTGCGGTATCCCCGCCGCGGGTCAACCCGGCCGGTGATACAGCGCTGATTACCGTCGTGCCGACTACCGGGCCGCAAGAGACCGCCACCGAGGACCTCGTCCACACCCTGCGCCACGACGTGATCCCGGTCGCCACGGAGGGCACCGGTACGGAGGTTCATGTCGGCGGCGCAACCGCGGCAACGATCGATATCAACGCATCGATCGTCGACCGGCTCGCGCTGCTCATCGGCGGCGTAGTCGTGGTGTCGATGCTCCTGTTGTTGATGGCATTCCGCAGCGTCGTGATCGCGGTTACGGCTGCGGTGATGAATCTGCTGTCGGTGGCGGCGGCCTACGGGGTCGTGGCTCTCTTCCTCGAGGGCGGCTGGGCCAGCCGGCTGATCGGCATCGATACCGCCACGCCGATGCCTGCGTTCGTCCCGGTCATCATGTTCGCGCTGCTGTTCGGGCTGTCCATGGACTACGAGGTCTTCCTGATCAGCCGGGTACGTGAGGCGTGGGTGCGTACGCACGACAACAGCCAGGCCATTGTCAGTGGGCTGGCCAGCACCGGACGCGTGATCACCGCCGCGGCGGCCATCATGATCGTTGTTTTCGCGGCGATGATCCCTAGTGATCAGGTCTTCGTAAAGGTCTTCGCGGTGGGCATGGTGGCGGCCATCCTGGTGGACGCGACCATCATCCGGATGCTGCTCGTGCCAGCGGTCATGCACTTGCTCGGCCGCAGCAACTGGTGGCTGCCTCGCAGCGTCGACCGGCGTCTGCCCCAGCTGCACGTCGAGGGGCCTTCCAGTGCGTTCCGGCGGCCCGTCGACAACCCGGAACTGGTCCCGGCCCGATGAGGGCGCGCAGCGCCGTGATGACTCAACCAATCTGAAGGAGCACTACCGTGCGTCGAGTATTCGCCGGTCTGGCGGCCCTGCTGGTACTGGCCGTTGTGGCGCAGTTCTTCCTCGCCGCGAGCGGCGCGTTCGACACCGCGCCCAACGACGAGTCCTTCCAGCCGCATCGGGCCCTGGGGTATCTGATCTTCTTGTTCGCGGTGCTGTTGACGATCGTCGCCGCGGTGGCTCGGATGCCCGGCCGGCTCATCGGGATGACCGCCCTGGTCGCCGGGTTGGTGGTCGTCCAGATGGTGATCGGGATGCTTGCCGATGCGTTTAACGACTCAGGCGACACCAGCACAACGGCGGGCCAGGTCGTCTTCGGTCTGCACGGGATCAACGGTCTGATCATTCTGGCGGTGGCCGGGAACGTCGCCCGGCAGGCGCGAGCGCTGCTGAGCCCCGTGGCGACCGAACGACCGGCCGACGTGGGCGATGACCCGGGGATGTCCGGACCAGCGATCGGATCGGCTCAGTCGCCGACATGACCACCGGTCAGTTGATCATCGCGGACCACGTGGTCGCGCTCCTCTCCGTGACTGCGTGGTCCGCGGCCGGGGCCGCCGCGGCCGCCAGTCGAGCCCGGCTCGCGCTCGGACTGCTTGCAGTGGCGGTGTTGGTGACTCTCGCCCGGCTGAGCACGGTGGCGGTACTGGCCGATCGGGGCTGGTGGTTCGTGCAGGAGAAGGTGTTGTTCGGCCTGCCGATGCTAGGAGTCGCCGGGTTGGCCGCCGTCCTGATCGCCGGCCCGCGGTTGCTCGCGGCGGCGAGGCCTGCGCC
>DATFRM010000003.1:0-7906 GCA_035263265.1 Actinomycetes bacterium | reverse complement strand
GTTCCTGATGGACGAGCCACTGTCGAACCTGGACGCGAAGCTGCGGGTCAGCATGCGGGCCCAGCTCTCGCTGCTGCACAAGCGGCTCGGTGTGACCACCGTCTACGTAACTCACGACCAGATCGAGGCGATGACGCTCGGGCAGCGGGTAGCGGTGCTGCGCGACGGGATGTTGCAGCAGTTCGACACACCGCAGCGGTTGTTCCGGTACCCGGTCAACCTGTTCGTCGCCGCGTTCATCGGGTCGCCGTCGATGAACTTCGTGCAGGCCCGGGTCAGTGACAGCACAGTCTCGTTCTCCGGTATCCGGATTCCGCTGCCCGCCAGCTCCCCGCTGGCCGGCACCGACCGATCGGTGATCCTGGGCATGCGCCCGACCGCGTTCGCGGCGGGCTCGGCCAACGGATGGCCGACCCTACGAGTGGTGCCCGAGGTCGTGGAGGAGCTTGGCGACGAGCGCTACGTGATCTTCGACGTGGATGCGCCGCGAGTGGACACCGAGGAGACCAGGGCGGCCGTCGACGCGCAGACCGAGGACGACGCGCTGCTGCTGCCCGAGGACCGGGCTAGGTTCACCGTCCGGCTGCCGACCGATCCGCCGATCGGGGTGGGCGAGACGGTATCGCTCGCACTCAACCCGAACCGGCTCTACTTCTTCGATCCGGAAAGCGGCGCGTCTCTCGGCCCGACCCCGGAGCAGGGCTCCGGCGAGCAGTAGGGGAGTGGATCACGCCGGTGGACTCGGTCTACATCGCCCTGGCGATCGGTCTGGTGCTTACGTTCTTCGTGCTCTCGCTGCTGGTCAGTGGTCTCAACGAGGGCGTCAACCGGCTGTTCGGCGTGCGCAGCAAGTTCCTGTGGGCGTACCTGCGCGACGTGCTGGACGGCCCGGTCGGCGGCCCCGATGGTGGCAGCTCGCGAATGCCGGCCCGGGGCGGACGCGTCCGATCAGCGCAGCGATCCGTACGGCTGCGTCACCGATGTGCTGAGCATGCCCGCGCTGGTTCGGATCCTGACCAACTCGCCGGTGGCGCTGTCGCTGCCGGCCGAAGGCAACCCGACCTGGACCTGGAACGCCGGGGCCTGGTGGGACCGGCTGGCCGACCCCGGGCACTGGCTGGGCTTCGCCCTGACCGTGATCGCGCTGCTGTTCGGCGCGCCGTTCTGGTGGGATGTGCTGCGCCGGCTGACCGGCCTCAAGCCCGGCGCCGGCGGCGACGGCTCGGACTGAGGCGCCCGGTAGCCAGCCGTCAGTCGTCCGGCGGGGCCAGGCCCCACGGATTGGGCACCGGGAGCGTGCCGGCTTCGAATACCGCGGTAGTCAACGGCCGCAACAACTCAGCCAGCCGCCGGGTCCGGACCGTGCCCAGCTCGGTCCACGGTCGCTCGGCGAGCCGGTCGGTCAGCTGTTCCACGTTCGCCCGCCCGTGCAGCCCGGCCGCGGTGGCCCGGCCGTGCTCGTCCAGCCACCCGCGCTCGCGAAGGCCGTCCTCGGACTCGGCCCAATCCTGCTCGCTCCAGTGCCGGTACGTGCGCACCGCCGCGGCCGACCAGTCCGAGCGGACCGCGGAGAAGCTTACGTGCGCGTCCAGCGGGCCGAGCCCTGCCGTAAGGAGCGCCGCCACGTGGCCGTCACCGCGGTGCTCGCGCAGCACTGTGGTCGCCTGCCAGAGGACCAGATGTGGCTGATCGGGCCAGGGCAGCGCGGCATTGGCGGCACCCATCGACCGGCCGGCGTTGTCGGTCGCCTCGGCCGCGGTTCGGGCCAGCGTCGCCGCCTCGGCCACCGCCTCGGAGCCGATCGCCGTGCCGAAGATCCGGCACATCGCGTCGTCGGCGGCAGCCAGCCGGGCCACCAATAGCTGCTCGGGACTGGCGTAACCCCAGACGTCGGGCACCGCCCTGGCGACCATCGCCGGGTGGAAGTTGTAGAACAGCGCGGTCACCAGGGCCGCGCCGGCCGGGCCGAGCGGCGCGGCTCGGCAGCCGAAGTAGCTCATCCAGCCGCCGCGCAGGCCCAACGCATCGGTGGCCGCTCGAGTCTCCGGCGCGAAGTAGGTGATCGCGTGGATGGGCTCGTACAGCCGCCACATAGTGCGCGCCACCGGCTGGTTCGCAGCCATCGCAGCCGCCATGGAACCCGGTGTGCTCAGTCGGCGAGCGCGGCGTCGAGCGTGATCGTGGTGCCGGCGAGCGCCTGGCTCACCGGGCAGCCGACCTTCGCCGCCTCGGCCGCGCTGATGAAGTCGTCCTTGCTCAGCCCCGGCACCCGGCCCCGCACCGTGATGTGGCTACCGGTGATGCCCTCACCCGGCTGGAACGTGACGTCGGCCCGCGTGTCAAGGCGCTCCGGTGGGGTGCCCGCCTGGGCCAGTCCATGCGAGAGCGCCATCGAGTAGCAGGCGGCGTGCGCGGCGGCGATCAGTTCCTCCGGGGACGTCATCTCACCGGGTGCCTCGGTCCGGGCCGCCCAAGTCACATCGAAGCTGGCCAGGCCGGAGGAATCCAGGGACACGTGGCCCCGGCCGTCGATCAGCGAGCCTTCCCAGTACGCGTTCGCGGTACGAACGGTCGCCATCTGCGCATCCCTTCTGTGCCAACCCGATTCGAGTTGCTCGTCGGACGAGCCTAGTGCCCGCCCGGCTACGGCACGATCGGCGTCCACTCCCGGCGCATGGCGACCTCGACCACGTTCTCCGGTGTGTACGGGTCGGCGGCGATGATCCGGTCGAGCTCGTCCTCGTCCGCGGCCTGGTAGATCAGCAAGGCGCCGGTGTCATCGGACCACGGCCCGGCGGTGATCAGCTTGCCCTGCTCGTGCAGGGCGCGCAGATACTCCCGATGCGCGGGGCGGACTTGGAGCCGCCGCTCGTTGTCGATGAACCGGAGCAGGACCACGAATCGCTTCATGGCCGGGAACTCTAACCGGCTCGCTCCTTGGCACGCGCGCGTTCTGGTGGCGGGCCGCTCCCTGCCCGCCACCAGAACTTCTGGCTGGAGCTACTGCGCGTCGGGTTGCCGCCGCCAGCTCCGCTGAGCCGGCGCCAGGCCATGCAGCCACCGGCTCAGAATCCCCGATCGGGGCGCCGATGCGGAGGCCGCCTCGGCCGAGCGGTGCATCGCGCGCGCCTTCGGACGGCGGTGCCGTCCGGTCGGGCGGTGCGCCGCATCCTCGTTGGTGAAGATGTCGGTCAGGACCTGTCCCACGTATGGACCCATCTGGTCCACCTCCCCGTTATCCCCGTTACCCCGTTGTCTGCGTTGCGCTGCCTCGGCCAGGACGGGCTCGCGATTCCCGCGCCGAGCCGACGCTTCTGCAATTCTGCTGAGCCGGGCATTCCGGATGCACCGGGAGAAACCCTGGACCTTAAGCCGGCGGTCATCCCTGCTCAAGGGCCGAATCCGCTCGTAGACTCCACGTCATGATCATTGGTCGAGCCGCTGAGCTGACGCGGCTCGACGGCCTGCTCGACGAGCTGTGGGCCGGCTACGGGGGCGCGCTGGTGCTGCGCGGTGAGCCGGGCATCGGCAAGACCACGCTGCTCGACGAGCTGGTGGCGCGCGCCGGAGCCGGCGTGCGGGTGCTCCGTGCGGCCGGCGTCGAGTCGGAGACCGAGATCGCGTTCGCGGCGCTCTCCGATCTCCTCGGACCGCTCGCCGCCGACCTCTCCGCGTTGCCGGCCACCCAGGCGGCGGCGCTGGCCGGGGCGCTGGCGCTCGGCCCACCGCAGCCCGGCGACCGGCTGGCGATCTGCGTTGCGTCGCTAGGCCTGCTCCGCTCGGTAGCGACCCGGCAGCCGGTGCTGATCGCGGTCGACGACCTGCAGTGGCTGGACGCGCCGTCGCGGGAATGCGTGCTGTACGCCGCCCGGCGGGCGGCCGGGCCGATCGGGTTTGCGCTGACCGCCCGGGAAGCGCACGGCGTCGCGCCGGACTGGAACCCGCTGCCGATGCTTCGGCTCAGCCGGCTCGGCTACGACACCTCGCTCGAGCTGCTGTCCCACCTGGTGCCCGACCTGTCGGCGCCGGTCGCCAGGCAGATCGTGACCGCGGCCGCGGGCAACCCGCTGGCACTGGTCGAGCTGCCCGCGGTCCTGAGCCAGGAACAGCGCGAAGGATCCGTCGGCGTGGACCTGCCGTTAGTGGCAGACGGCCGGCTGCACAGCGCGTATGCCCGCCGGATCGAGGAACTGCCCGCCCCCGCCAGGCAGGCGCTGCTGGTCGCCGCCACCTACCAAGGCGACGACCTGGCCGTGGTCGCCGCCGCGTGCCGCGAGCTAGACACCGACGTCGAGCAGCTGGCGCCGGCCGAGGTACGCGGACTAGTTCGGATCGCGGGCGGTCACCTGAGCTTCGCGCACCCGCTGATCCGGGGCGCCGCGTACCACGCCGCCTCGGCCGGCGAGCGGCGTGCTGCGCACCGAGCACTCGGCGGGGTGCTCACCGGGGAGGACCGCGCCTGGCACCTGGCCGCGGCCGCGCTCGGTCCGGACGAGCGAGTCGCGGCCGAGCTCGAGGTCGCCGCCGACCTGGCGATCGCCCGGCGTGGCTACGCGTCGGCGGCAACTGCGCTGGAGCGGGCGGCGCGGCTCTCGCCCGAGCCGGCCGACTTCGCCCGCCGGTTGCTTGCGGCCGGCGAGACCGCTAGCGCGGCGGGGCAACTGGATCGCTCGCTCGCGCTGCTCGCCGAAACCGCGGCGACCGCCGCGGACGAGCGGATCAGCGCGCGGGCTGACCACCTGCGCGGTCTGACCATGATGTGGCGCGGCCGCGCGGTCGACGCAGTCGAGCTGCTGGCCGCGCACGGCAATCGGGTGGCCGACAGCGCTCCCGATCTAGCCGCGTCGATGCTGGCCGATGCCGCGATGGCCAGTGCGGTGATCGGCGAGGCGCGGCACACGCTGGAGCTCGCGGAGCGGGCGGTCGCGCTACTGACCGATGGCTCCGACCCGGCGACCCGCGGGCACGTGCTGGCCACTTACGGGTGGGCGCTGGTCATCTCCGGCCACACCACCCAGGCCCACCAGTGGACCGACGAGGCGGTCGAGCTAGTGGGCACGATCGACCCGCTCTCGCCGGCCGCTCAGTCGGTCGTGATCGCGCTGAACGTGCGGCTGCCGACCGGCGAGTTCGAGCAGGCGCTGGCGGACAGCCTCGCGGTCTGTGAGCGGGCCCGGGAGGCCGGGGCGATCGGCGCGCTGCCCAACCCGCTGATCGTGGCGGCGGACGCCGCGTACCGGCTCGGCGACTGGGCCCAGGCCGAGGCGGCCAGTGCCGAGGGGCTGCAGGTCGCCGAGGAGACCGGCCAGCAGAACTGGTGGGCGCACGGCCTGGTCATCCGGGCCCGGCTGGCCGCGGCCCAGGGCCGGGAGGCGGACAGTCGGTGGGCCGCGCAGAACGCACTGGAGCTGGCTCGGTCGTACGGGCTGGGCAGCGGCCGGGTGTTCGCGCTCGCCGCGCTCGGCTTCCTCGAACTCGGCCTGGAACGGATCGACGAGGCGATCGACGCGCTGGACCGGGTGGAGCGCGCGGTCACCCAGTTCGGGTTCGACGAGCCGACCCTGATCCCGTGGGCGCCGGACCTGATCGAGGCGTACGTCCGAGCCGGTCGGCCGGCGGATGCGAGCCGGGTGCTGGCGATGCTGGAGCGGCAGACTGCCGGCTCCGGCACGGTGTGCGCGCGGGCTGCGCTGGCCCGGTGCCGCGGGCTGGTGGAGTCCGACTTCATCCCCGGCTTCACCAAGGCGCTCGAGCTCGATCAGGAGCGCCCGATGCCGTTCGAGCGGGCGCGAACGTTGCTCGGGTACGGTCGCCGTCTGCACCGGGCAGGTCAGCGAGCCCAGGCGCGCGAGCGGCTACGCGAAGCACTAGCCGGGTTCGAGGCGCTCGGCGCAAAGCCCTGGGCCGACCAGGCGCGCAATGAGCTGCGTGCGGCCGGTGGTCGGCTACGGGTCAGAACCGACGCAGCGGCCGCGAGCCGGCTGACCGCCCAGGAGCAGCGGGTCGCCGCCGCAGTGGCTCGTGGCGCCTCGAACCGGGACATCGCGGCCGAGCTGTTCCTGGCGCCGAAGACGGTCGAGTTCCATCTGCGGCAGATCTACCGCAAGATCGGTGTCGGCTCCCGCGCGCAGCTCATCGCGATGCTGGCCGGTGCCGCCGGGATGCCCGACGAGCAGCTGGAGTAGCAGGTCATGACCGAAAGTGCGCGACCAGCGGACCGGATCGCCGTCACCGGTGCGGCCGGCGGGGTCGGTGGGCGGGTAGCGCAGCGGCTTGCCGCCGCGGGCATCGCGCAGCGACTGCTGGTGCGGGACGCTAGCCGCGTCCCGCAGCTGGCGGGAGCCGAGGTCGCCCACGCGGACTACGCGGATGCGGCCGCGATGCGGGCCGCGCTGGCGGGCATCGACACGGTGTTCCTGGTTTCCGGGCGGGAGGCGGAGGACCGGCTGGATCACCACCTGACCGCGGTCGACGCCGCAGTGACCGCCGGAGTGACCCGGATCGTCTACCTGTCCTTCCTCGGTGCCAGCCCGGCCGCGACGTTCACGCTGGCCAGGCAGCACTGGGCCACCGAGCGGCACATCGGGACCACGCCGGTGCGCTGGACGTTCCTGCGGGACAGCTTGTACGCCGATCTGCTGCCGTTCATGGTCGGCGCCGACCGGGTGCTGCGGGGTCCGGCCGGCGACGGCACGGTGTCTGCGGTGACCAGGGACGATGTCGCCGACGTGGTGGTTGCGGTCCTGCTCGGCGATGGGCACGACGGCATGACCTATGACGTAACCGGGCCGCAGGCGCTCACCCTCGCCGAGGTCGCGGGCGAGCTCAGCGCGGTGGCCGGCCAGCCGGTGCACTACCGGGACGAGACGATCGAACAGGCATACGCCTCCCGCGCGCAGTACGGCGCCCCGCAGTGGGAGGTGACCGGCTGGGTCAGCTCGTACGCTGCGATCGGCGCCGGTGAGATGGCCGCGGTCAGCGACACGGTTCCGCGGTTAGCCGGGCACGAGGCGACTAGTTTCGCCGAGTTCCTCCGCCGCTACCCGGACAGCTACCAGCACCTTCGCTAGCGGGCTAGGCCGGCAGCAGCGCCAGGCCGATCCGATCGCCGACCGCGAGTACGGCGAGGATCGTGGCAAGGACCGGCCGGTCGGCGCCGAACAGCGCGAGGACGGCACCGCCGAAGACCGCGAACTCGGGGATCAGGCGGATCGGGTCGTCGAGCAGCCGAGGCGCCCGTGGCGCAACCCAGGTGCCCCAGACCACTGCGGCCAGCAACGGCGTTACGACGGCCAGGACCACCCGCAACACGGTCGACGCGTCGACGGTCGCGCCCCAGTACGCCAACGCGGCCAACGCGCACAGCTCGAGTAGGAAGCGCAACGCAAGCAGTGCGCCGCGCACGCCCGTGTCCACTTGCGCTACAGCTGCAGCAGGAGCAGGGCTGCCAGCACGGTGCCGACTACCGCGGCGCCGTAGCAGGCCATGGTCAGGATGCCGTGCTTGAGCTGGAGCCCGTCCCAGAGCGTGTACCGGAACCGGTGCGCGAAGTGAAAAAGCGAGAGCGTGCAGATGCCGAACAGCACGATCCGGGTTAGCCAGTTGCTCATCAGCCCGTGCAGGTCGTCATACCGCGGCGGGTCGATCCAGCCGAGCGGAAACACCAGCCCGAACAGCAGCAGGAAGATCGGTGCGACCAGCGCGGCCACCACCCCGCCGCCGCTGAACAGCAGCCAGAGCAGCGGTTCCGCCGACCGCTTGCGCCCGCGGCCGCTCACAGCAGGCCCACCAGCACGACGGCCAGCACCAGCGACACGAACGCCCAGCCGCCGAACTGCGACATGGCGATCATCTCGGGCGGCACCCGCTGCCCACGTACCTTGACCACCATCGCCTTGGGCGCGAG
>DATFRM010000002.1:0-3598 GCA_035263265.1 Actinomycetes bacterium | reverse complement strand
GGGCTCCGTCGACTGGAAGGCCAAGCTGCTGTTGCAACTCGGCGACGAACCCGGTCACCGACGAGTGCGGGCCGGACCCGTGCGCGGTCTGCAGCAGCGGCCGGACCGCGAACAGCACCCCGGCGAGCACCGTGAAAGCCGCGGCGATCCAGCCGAGCCGCGGCGACGGCGCCCACGGCCGGCGCCGGATCAGCATGACCGCCGCCAGGGTCCCGGCGCTCAGCACCACCAGCAGCGCGACCAGCGGCCCGAGCGAACCGGCGGTCTCGATGATGTACGGCTTGGACAGCACCCATCCGTCGATGACGCCAAACGCGAGCCCGATCAGCAGACCGGCGCCCAGTGGTCGGACCAGCGCGCGGTGTTTGAGCCACAGCCAGCCAAGCACCGGGACCAGCAGAGTGATCTCGCGCAACGCGTCCACCCGCACCAGCGTGCACGAGCCGATCAGCAGGCCGCCGAGCAGCGCGGCCAGCGTCGCCGGATCGGCCCGGCGCCAGATCCGGGCCAGCCCGGCCGCCGGCACAGCAGCCGGCGCGACAGCCGGTGCGGCGACGCTTGGTCGATCTTGTAGCTTCGACATCTCGATCGCGTCGGCCAGCAGGCAGAGCCCGGCCATCAGCAACAGCAAGGCCAGCGGCTCGGACAGCGTCGATCGGCTGCTGTGCCAGATCGGCAGCGCGAGCGCGACCACGAGGGTGGCCGGAACCGCCCATCGGGCGCCGATCAGCCGGGCCACCAGCCCGCCGAACGCGAGCAGCGCCAGCCCGCCGAACACCGCCGGCAGCCACAACGCCCCGCGCCAGCCGACCAGCCATTCGGCGCCGGCTAGCGACATCGGCAGCCCGGACATGAATTGCGGGATCGCCGAGCCGCCATCGGCGTAGAACGCTCCGCTGCCGACGGCCAGCCCATCGTGGATGCCGCCGAAGGCGTCGATCTGGACCGGGATCGGCAGCCGGCCGTGCCCGGCCAGCCAGTGCCCGATCTGGGCGTAAGAGGCCGCATCGCGGCGCAGGATGAGCTGTTCGGAGTGCAGCAGGCCGTTGCCGATCGCGCTGAACAGTGCGATTGCAATGATCCCCGCGGTGGTCCACCAGGGCACGTCCCCGCGCCCGCCGCTGCTCAGTGGACTCCCGGCTAGTGCCCGCCAGCCGACCAGAGCCGCGCCGGCGACCACGGCCAGGGTGAGCAGTGCCGGGATCGGGCGGAACCAGCCGGCCAGCAGCAGCGGCAGCGCGGCGAGCAGCCAGGCCGACAGCAGCACCGCCGGGAGCACGCTCGCTCGCGCGAGCACCCGGCCGCTGCTCACGAACCACCCCGATGCAGCACGACGAACCCGGACCGGTCGAACACCACGTCGAACCCCTCCGCTCTGGCCATTGCAAGCCGGTCCAGCTGCTCGGCCACCGAGTCGAACGGGAACGAGCGCTTCTCGGTGTCGACGATCACCCAGTCCGCGCCGCGCGGGGTCTGATCGAGCAGCAGCACCGTGGTCCGGGTGGTCAGATGCGGTCCGAGCCGGTTGTCCGCCTCGACGGTCACGCCGTCCGGGATCAGCGCGACCGCCGCCGCGGCCGCCCACTCCCGCTCGCCCAGCCGCCAAGCCTGGCCGGTGAACTGGTCCCCCAGCGGGAATCGGAACATGCTCACCAGCACGATCGCCGCCAGCGTCGCGACCGCCCAGCCCCGCGGAAGTCCGGGCCATCCGCGGCGCCGGGACAGCCGGGCCACCGTGTCCATCGCGGCGAACAGCAGGATCGGCCACAGAAACGCGTCGTAGTGATGCTCGATGTTCCAGTGGTTGGGGTTGGACGAGAACATCCGCTCGGCCAGCAGCGGCAGCGTCATCAGCACCAGCGGTGACCCGAGCGCGGCGAAGCCGAGCATGCCGAACAGCCACGCCAGTGTGGACAGCTTCGTGCTCGGGTGCAGCACGATCGAGATCGTGTCCAGCGGGTGGACGATGATGTGCCCGAGCGCCTCGGCCGGACCCGACCCCAGCTGGTCGTACATCCAGTAGTAGTCCGACTGCCCACCGGCCGCCGGGATCAGCACGAGCATCACCAGCACGAACGTGCCCAGCCCTATACCGGCAGTGGTCAGCCCGAGCTTGCGCTGCCCGCGCGCCGCCACGATCAGCCCGAGGACCGCGACGATCAGGCCCATGTCCTCCTTGACTAGCAACAGCGAGAGCGCGACCAGGCAGGCTTGCCGATAGCGGCCGGCCTGCAGCCTTTCCAGCGCCAGCGCGGTCAGCGGGACAGCGAACGCGACCTCGTGGAAGCCGTTGATGCTGGCCACCTGGAGCGGGAAGGACAGTGCGAACCCGATCGCGATGAGGTACGCGGTGGTCCGCCCGAACATCCGCCGGGCCGCCACCCACACGATCGGCACCGCCGCGGCGAACAGCACGCTCTGCGCGACGAACAGCGTGACCGGTTGATCGTAGATCCAGTACAGCGGCGCAAGCAGCGCGTTGACCGGCGAGAAGTGGTCCCCGAGCACGGAGAAGTTCGGGCCGAAGCCGTCGTGGACGCCCTTCACGATCGAGACCGGCGCGGACAGGCTCGCATAGCTGCGCATGACCTGGTCGAAGATCACAACGTCGAACGAGCCCATCACGAACCGGTAGTACGTCGATATCGCGAGCAGCGAGTGCACCGTGGCGGTGAGCGCGGTGAGCAGCCCGACCCAGCGCACGTCACGCCCGGACAGGGTTCGGTGGGGAGCGGTCGCCACCGGATCGGGCTTAGCCTGTTCGGGCATGACCAGCGGTATACCCGCCGAGCTCTTTCGGTCCTCGGCGGCCCTGGAACCGGCTCGTCCGTTCATCACCTTCTACGACGACGCGACCGGCGAACGCGTCGAGCTCTCCTTTGCCACGTTCGAGAACTGGGTCAGCAAGACCGCGAACCTGATCCAGGACGGTCTGGTCTCCGAACCGGGACAGCGAATCTCGCTGCTGCTCCCGGTCCATTGGCAGACGCTGGTCTGGTATCTGGCCTGCTGGTCCGCCGGTGTGATCGCGGCGCCGGGGCTCGATCCGGCCGCGGCCGACCACGTCATCACCAGTGCGGAGAGCCTAACCCGTGCGCTGGCCTGCCCGGGTGAACGGGTGCTGATGTCGCTGCGCCCACTCGGCGGCCCCAGCGTGCAGCCGGTACCGGCCGGAGTGCTCGACTACGCGGTCGAGGTGCCGGGATACGGCGATCGGTTCGCTTCGCTGCGGCCGGTCGTACCGGACGACCCATCGCTGGAGATCGACCGCCGGACCTGGACCGGAGCCGAGCTTGTCGTCGCGGCAAGCGCGGCCGGCGACGGCCTGACCAGCACCGACCGGATCCTGACCGGCGCCGATCCGGGTACCTGGGCCGGGCTGCGCACGGTGCTGCTCGGTCCGCTGGCGGCCGGTGCGTCGGTCGTACTGTGCCGAAATCTGGACCCGGCGCGGATCGAAGCGCGTACCACCATGGAACGGATCACCCGGACCGCATAGAGTCACGACGGCGCGACCTGCCGCACCCGCGCAGTGCCTGGTCGTGCCGGTGGTGCCAGACGAAGACGATCGGAGCGAGATGGACAAGGTCGTCCAGAG
>DATFRM010000001.1:0-7669 GCA_035263265.1 Actinomycetes bacterium | reverse complement strand
TAGCCCTTCAACGCCCCGCGCCATCTCGTTGTGCCCGGTTCGATACCCCCACCACTAGGGGCCCGAAACCCGGATCCCCCGATTTCCCGCTGTGACCCCGCAAAGCCGATGTTCAGGGACGCACCGGCGCACATCGGGCGGTCTGGGCGAGTTCTCGCCACAACCCCGGGTCCGCCTGGACCCTCGGCTTTCCGTGATCACACGGTCTCCTGGCGCGAAAACTGTGATCACGGAAGTTCAGGGGCGGATTTCCGTATCCAGAATTCCGTGATCATGGCGCATCCAACTGACAGGCTGGTCCGCATGGGCGGGGACGGCCAGCCCAGCCCCGCTGCCGCAGCGCGAGCAACACCTGCGCGGCGACGATGCAGGGCCGGCGGGTGACGTCCGCATATGTGAATCGCAGCACCAGCTGCCCGGCCAGCAGGTCGGCGTTGTCGCGCCGCATGTCTCGCGATCGGTCCGCGCGGGTGCTGTGGCCGACCGCACCGTCGAGCTCAACGATCAATCCGTAGCCTCGGTAGTACACGTCCTTCGACTCGGCGCGCGATCCGCGTCGGATCTCGACTCGGCGCTCTCCGGCCGGTAATACATGCGCTCGCTCGACCGTGGTCAGGTAGCGGCGTTCGAGTACGGCCAGCGTGCCGGACGCCACGTCGTCGAGTACCGCTGCAAGTTCCTGCCGGCGGCGAAGCTTGTTTCGGCCCGCCGCGACCGCCGCGATCCGCTCCGCGGTCGTTAGCTCCTGCCCGGCCACCTGGTAACGACGGCCTGTGGACGCTCGCCGCGTGGTTGCCGGACCTGTGGAAACCGGGGGCCCGCATGATCACGGTAACTAGGGGTGCGAAATCCACTACCTGATACTCCGTGATCATGATGCTCCGCGGATTCCCTCCCTGATCACGGAAGTTCAGAGGGCGTTTCTGTATCGAGAGTTCAGTGATCATGAACTGGTGCGGAGGGCGGCGAGGCGGGCGGCCAGCTCGGCCGGGTCACCGTCGATCTCGATGAGCTTGTTCCGGCTGGTAGCGCCGGAGACGAGCCGCACGTGCCGCGGCCGCACCCCGAACGCGGCCGCGACCGCCGCCAGAGCCGCCTCGGTGGCTCGCCCGTCGACGGCGCGGGCTGGCACCGCGACCACCAGCGCGTCGTCTCCGTCTCCGGCACCGTAGGAACCGCCGACCGAGGTCCGCGACGCGCCCGGCTTCACCCGGATCCACACCCGCACGCAGGTCATTCTCACGTCTAGGCGGTGGCCGCGCGTGGATAAGTCATGCGACAGCGCTCAGGTCGGCCCCGTACACTGGCGGCAACGTCGGCAAGGCGTCAATGGGGACGAGTAACCACGTCCGCCGCCTGCAGCGATCCGGGGACGGTGCGAGCCCGGAGGTGGGCAACGTGGCGAAGATCACCCCGGAGCCGCCGGAAGAACGGTTCGGGCCAGCGCAGGACCGCACCAAGTAGAACCGGCCGCAGGCGGGCGAAGGAGCGGGCGCGCGATATCGAGCGCGTCAAGGAGGGTGGTACCGCGGGGCCAAAGCGGCTTCGTCCCTCCGTCGTACGGATCCGCGAAGGAGCCCCGACGGAGGTGGCCCAGATGTACCGCCAGGTTCCCGCCCAGGTGGACCTGCCCGCGCTCGAGCACGAGGTGCTCGCGTTCTGGCGTGAGCACGCCATCTTCGAGCGCTCCATGGAGCAGTCCGCGGGCCGTCCGAGCTGGGTGTTCTACGAGGGACCGCCGACCGCGAACGGCATGCCCGGCACCCACCACGTCGAGGCGCGGGTGTTCAAGGACGTGTTCCCGCGCTACCGGACGATGAAGGGCTACTTCGTTCCGCGCAAGGCCGGCTGGGACTGCCACGGGCTGCCGGTCGAGCTCGCGGTCGAGAAGGAGCTCGGCTTCTCCGGCAAGGGCGACATCGAGGCGTACGGGGTCGCCGAGTTCAACGCGAAATGCCGCGAATCGGTACTCCGGCATGTGGACGCGTTCGAAGAGATGACCGAACGCATGGGCTTCTGGGTCGACATGTCCGACGCGTACCGCACCATGGACACGTCCTACGTCGAGAGCGTCTGGTGGTCGTTGAAGGTCATCTTCGACAAGGGCTTGCTGGTGCAGGACCACCGGATCACGCCGTACTGCCCGCGCTGCGGCACCGGGCTGTCCGACCACGAGCTGGCCCAGGGCTACGAGACCGTGGTCGACCCCTCGGTCTACGTGCGGCTCCCGCTTCTCTCCGGCCCGTACGCGGGCAAGGCAAGCCTGCTGGTCTGGACCACCACCCCGTGGACGCTTGTGTCCAACACCGCGGTCGCCGTGCACCCGGCCGTTACGTACCTGGTAGCCACCGACGGCACCGAGACAGTCGTCGTAGCCGAGCCGCTGTTCGACGAGGTGCTCGGCGAGGGCTGGACCGAGGTGGACCGGCTGCTCGGCCGCGAGCTCGAGCGCTGGCGGTACCAGCGGCCGTTCGAGCTCGTCGACATCCCGGACGCGCACATCGTGGTCCTGGGCGAGTACGTGTCCACCGATGACGGGACCGGGCTTGTCCACCAGGCCCCGGCGTTCGGGGACGAGGACCTGCAGGTGTGCCGGGCCTACGGCCTGCCGGTGGTGAACCCGGTGCGGCCGGACGGCACGTTCGAGCCGGAGGTCCCCCTAGTCGGCGGGCAGTTCTTCAAGAAGGCCGACGAGGCCCTGGTGCGCGATCTCGAGCGACGCGGGCTGATGTTCCGCCACCTCGAGTTCGAGCACTCATACCCGCATTGCTGGCGCTGCCACACCCCGCTGCTCTACTACGCGGTCCCGTCCTGGTACATCCGCACCACAGCGATCAAGGACGCGCTGCTCGCCGAGAACGAGCGCACGGACTGGTACCCGGAGACGATCAAGTGGGGCCGATACGGTGACTGGCTGCACAACAACGTCGACTGGGCGCTTTCCCGGACCCGGTACTGGGGCACCCCGCTGCCGATCTGGCGCTGCCCAGACGGGCATCTGACCTGTGTGGGCTCGCTGGCCGAGCTGTCCGAGCTGACCGGGTCCGACCAGAGCGCGCTCGACCCGCACCGACCCTATGTGGATGCGGTCGAGTTCCCGTGCCCGAAGTGCACCGAGACTGCGACCCGGGTGCCCGAAGTGATCGACGCCTGGTACGACTCGGGTGCGATGCCGTTCGCCCAATTCGGCTACCCGTACGTCGGGGTCGAGGAGTTCGAGAGGCAATACCCGGCGCAGTTCATCTGCGAGGCGCTGGACCAGACCAGGGGGTGGTTCTACACGCTGATGGCGGTCGGCACGCTGGTGTTCGAACGAAGCTCGTACGAGAGCGTGCTGTGTCTGGGCATCATCCTGGCCGAAGACGGCCGGCGGATGAGCAAGCACCTGGGCAACATCCTCGAGCCGATCCCGCTGATGGAGCAGCACGGCGCCGATGCCCTGCGCTGGTTCATGCTGGCCAGCGGCTCCCCGTGGCAGGCCCGCCGGGTCGGGCATGCCGCGCTGCAGGAGATCGTGCGTAAGACGCTGCTCACCTACTGGAACACGGTCGCGTTCCACACCCTCTACGCCCGTGCGGCCGGCTGGACTCCGAGCGACTCGGCACCGCCGGTAGCGGAGCGTCCGATGCTCGACCGGTGGCTGCTGTCCGAGCTCAACCAACTGGTCACAGCCGTGGACAAAGCATTGGAGTCGTACGACCCGACGCTGGCCGGCCGGCTGCTCACTCAGTTCGTGGACGACCTGTCCAACTGGTACGTACGCCGGTCGCGGCGGCGGTTCTGGTCCGGCGACCCGGCCGCGCTGGCCACCCTGCACGCGAGCCTGGAAACACTTACCCGGCTGCTCGCTCCGATGGTGCCGTTCATCACCGAGCGGGTCTGGCAAGACTTGGTCCGCCCGGTGACCCCGGAAGCGCCGGAGTCCGTGCACCTGACCAGCTGGCCGGACGTGGATCAGGCACTCGTCGACCGGGCGCTGTCCGCTCAGATGGCGCAGGTCCGCCGGCTGGTGGAGCTCGGCCGCGCGGCCCGGGCGGCCTCGGCGGTCCGGATCAGGCAGCCACTCGGCCGGGCCCTGGTGGGCGCCCCGGGATTCGCCCGCCTGCCGGCGGAACTGCGCGCCCAGATCGCCGAAGAGCTCAATGTCGGCTCGCTGGCGGCGCTCGGCGACGCCGGCGGTGACCTGGTCGACTACGCGGTCAAGGCGAACTTCCGCACTCTCGGCAAACGGTTCGGCGCCGGGACCCAGGCGGTCGCGGCGGCTATCGCGGCGGCCGACGCCGCGTCGCTCGCATCGGCGCTGCGCGAGCAGGGCGGCGCTTCGGTCACGGTCAACGGTGAACCGGTAGCCATCGGACCCGACGATGTCGTGGTCACCGAGACTCCGCGGGAAGGCTGGGCGGTCGAGTCGGCCACCGGCGAGACGGTAGCGCTCGACCTGCACGTCACTGCGGAGTTGCGCCGGGCCGGGCTGGCCCGCGAGGTCGTCCGGCTCGTCCAGGAGGCGCGGAAATCCGCCGGCCTGGAGATCACCGACCGGATCGAGCTCGACTGGTCGGCCGCGGACAGCGAGCCCGGTGGAGAGATCGCGGCGGCCATCCGCGAGCATGCCGAGTTGATCGCGGGCGAGGTACTGGCGGTGTTGATGACCGAGACCGGATCGGCGGATCGGAGTGGCTATCGCAGCACGAGTTCCGAGCTGGGCGTCACGTTCTGGCTGCGGCCGGCGCGGTGATCCGGTGACCGGACCGGACGGATCCACCGGCAATCCGGCGCTGGACGCGTTGGCGGCCACCGGTATGCGGTACCGGCCGATCCGGCACGGCCCGGTACGCAGCCTGGCCGAGGTCGCGAAGGCGCGCGGCGTCGAACCGGCCGACGTGGTCAAGACGCTCGTTGTGCGCCGCGGCGATGACGACTTCGTGTTCGTGCTCGTGCCGGGCGACCGGACGATTTCGTGGCCCAAGCTGCGCGCGCTGCTCGGGGTGAGCCGGCTGTCGATGCCGGACGCCGACGTGGCCAAGGCCGCCACCGGATACGCACGCGGCACCATCACCCCGTTCGGTTCGGCCAAGTCGTGGCCGGTCATCGGGGACGAACGGTTGCGCGGCCGCGACGTCACCCTGGGTGCCGGCGAGCACGGTCTGGCCGTCGCGGTGGCCGCGGATGATGTCGTGCGTGTCCTCGACGCCGGGGTGGCCGATGTCACGGATCCGGAGACTGGCTGAGCGAGGCGTGCTGCACCCTTCCGCTGTGGACAGAACGGTGGAGGAAGCAGTGGAAAAACCGGGATTCCTGGGGGCAACTATGGCTGTCCTGTGGACATCCCGCTAAGCCGCTAAAGAATCTTGAAATACCTTCGTTTGACCCCTTGCGCGCCACCCGGAATCGGCATTAGAAATACCTCACGCCGCCAGCGATGGCGACCCAGCAGGGGAGGCAACTTCCTTGTGCCGGAGACCGGGAAACCGGGATTCGAGGGATCAACTCCGGTGGTGGCGTGCTCTACCGGGATTGCGAGCCGAGCAATCGGATTGCGTGAGCGGCGGAGCTGAGAGACCCCGTGCATCTCATACATGGACGGGGTCTCTCCCTTTCTGCGCCCGTGCCGCGCTTTCAATCCGGGTGCGGACATTCCCGCATTCCCCCGCTCTGCAATCGGGTCGCGCGCGCCAACAAAGCGGCGGCAAAGCGGGACGCAGGTCAAGCGCTACCGTGCGGAATGTCTGCGCGCCTCGCCGCGCGCCGCTGGGCTCGTTCCGTCCCGGTTAGCGTCAGCGTAATCCGGCGCGTGTTACGTGAATGCCAGCACCAGCTGGATGATCCCCAAGAGCAGCGCCGCTACTGTGAGGATCGTAACCAGCGTATTGAGCAGGCTCGACTTCATCCCATCGATCGCCTGCCGGTTGAGGCCGAGCCCTTGCTCGGCGATCATCTTCGTGGCCAGGTCTCTTGCCGCCGGGAGTCGTAGTATGAAGATCGCGGTGCTGCGGTAGTAGACGCGATCGATGCGCGGCAGCGCGGTAGCCGTACGGAGGACACGCCATGCACCGCTCGACTGGGAGAGCGCGTCGAGTCGGTGCCGGATGCTCCACTGTTGGGACTTGGCGTTCGTCGTAAACTCAGTGAGCCCCAGGTCCAGATAGCGAAGAACCGGGTACTCGGGGAGCAGGTCGTAGGGCTCGTAGCGCTTCGTGTCGTGCTGCAATCGATCGTCGAGCGCTGCCTGCGTCACGGCAATTGATCCGGGACGGGTTGGGTGGCCGGCCGTGTACGGCGCTACGACGGCATCGGACGGATACCGGCGAGACAGCGACAGCACAGCGTCGGCGTTGAAAAAGGTGACGAAGAACTCCGTGCTCTGCGCCACCAATCCGGTGAGCCTGTCTGCCGCGTGCGCCCGGTCGATGCCCTCTGCCTGGAGGTAAAGGAGCGACACGAGCGCGGGAGCAACCGACCGCCAATCGGAGATCAGGACAGGGTCGGCGTCGTAGAGGCTGATGTAGAAGCCCCGGCTCGCGAACTGCGCGGCCTGCGGCTTCTCTACGACCTGTAGGAATGGATCAAGCGCGCGGCCGATCTGCGACAAGTCGATGCGGCGGTCCTGGGCGAAATTCCAGCTCCAGTACAGCTCGTGCAGTGGGTAAATGAGCGAGCGCCACTCGTCGGTGTCCCACGCGTTCAGGTCAACAGGTCGACTGAACGCTATGTGGTGATGGACCGAGGTCGTATGGTGGAAGTCGTTTTCGACGAGGAAGTAGTCGGAGCGCGCGTACACATCCTCATCATCGTGGCTGACATCGGCGGCGCCGAGCCACGTCACTGTGCGCAACCTAAGGAAGTCCGGCGTGAACATGAACCGGTCGGCAATGGTGTAACAGCGTTCGAACATGGTCTTGGCGACCGGATCCTTCGAGAGGTGCTGATCGGCGCGTTTGAGGATGTCCTTCCGCCTCGTGCCTGAGTCAAGGATCTGGACCAGTGCGACCGCGAGCCTGGTCATGGCTGCACCTCCTCAAGTAGCGCGATAGCTGCATCGAGATACCACTGACGCCGACTGGCACCCTTCCAGAACGGATAGAAGATCTCCTGCAGCTCGAGCAGCCGTTCCAACTGCGGGCCGTCAATTGGCTGCGCGGCTATCTGGTCCAGCAGCGACCAGTAGACCCGCGCGTCGAGCGAGGTCCATAGCAGCTGATCGAAGCCCGGCTGCGAGAATCCCGGCAGCTCGCGTAGCGGCGGAAGCGGAGATTCCTCGTCCCTTAGCGCTTGCCAGTCAACCCTGTGCTCGGCGACGTCCAACAACTCCTCATAGCCGCGGCGGCTTACCGGTCCGATGCGATCGCCATCGTCGGCGAGGACGAGGAGGTCCTGTGATTCACAGCCGGTGAGCAGTGCGGGCAGGTCGCGGTCCGGCCTATGAATCGCCCCATCGTTGCCGAATGTAAGAGCGCGGGTGAGCGGCCAGTCGCGAAACGCAAGTCGCAGTCCGCCCGACGTTCCAACCGAAAGCGTGCGCAGCCGCCGGTGCTCCCACGGCGAGACGAACGTCGGCGTGTCGGTCGCGGTGACGCCGCCCAGCGCGTCGGTCGACCACTTCCACGCTCGAGCGGTGGTCGCGGCTGCCAGATGACGTGAGTCGAGCAGCACTCCCTCGATACCAAGGTTG